>SKTL01000252.1 GCA_007122555.1 Thermomicrobiaceae bacterium
CCCGTTTAAATCCGGTCATTCATTTTTCCAACTCTTAAAGTAAAGGAGAATTATCTTATCTTTCGGTGCGTCTTAATCCCGTTTAAATCCGGTCATTCATTTTTCCTTCCGGAAGATCCATGGCTGGAGCAGAACTAAAAGGAAGTCTTAATCCCGTTTAAATCCGGTCATTCATTTTTCCAATGGATCTGCAACTTTGGGTGCTGATATTATCGTTGAAGTCTTAATCCCGTTTAAATCCGGTCATTCATTTTTCCCATTAAAATTGAACCCAACTTTTTTAAAATAATTTTTTTCCTAAATTTAAAATATGCTTTAAAAACATAAACTTAAAACTATCGAGGTGTTCTCCTGTTTTTTTACCTTTTGGCACCCCTCGAAAAATGTCCTAATTGAACTTTATTTTCTTTGCATTTTTTATTTATAAAATCAAGAAAATTAATAAGTTATATAAAAATATTTTTATTGAACCTATATCAATCATGAATATAAAACATATGGTTTATATACAGCGCCATGCAAAATAACCCTTTCTGTCTGCCTTATATTACGCCGGATAATTTCCCGGTAATTTAATTTCTGCCTCGTTTTAACATCCACAAACGGCGTGGTCATTAATTTTTCATAATTTTTTAAATACAATATCCTGGTTTTATCACTCATCCTCATACCGCCTGTTTGTTCTTCTTCAAACTGGTCAAGTTTAATTGCCCCCTGATTAATCAGATATATCACAAGCCGATCGATGACGGGGCTTAGGAATTCTTCGATTAAATCGGTTGCAAGAGACGCTCTGCCATATTTGGTGCTGTGCAAAAAACCTAAAAAAACATCAAAACCATGTGCTTCCAGAAGACTGTTGATTTCATTAAAAAGAATCATATACCCAAAACTTAAAAGTGCGTTGACCGGGTCCGGTGGCGGGTAATATTCTCTCCTGGTCATTTCAAAACCGTTAAGCAGCAGCCTGGCATAAGCACTGAAATAGGTTTTAGATCCAAACCCTTCGGTGCCCATAATTTCATCAAGGCTCCCGTTGCCTTCAAGATTTTGAATAGATTTTTTCAGTGATTGTATTTGTTTTTGAATATCTGTTTTTGGCTGGTTTCTTTGATATCGGATCAGAAAATTTCTTTGGTTGGTCAGCTTAGCCCCTACAATTTTTTTACCCCATGAAATTCTGAATTCCTCGTTGTTGTAATAATGGTGCTGGGCCATCCGAAGGTAAATATTTTTTGAGGATTCAGGCACAATTCTGAATTTGAATTTACCCCTGGATGATAAAAATGCTACCTCAATACCCTTTCCGGCCAGATGCCGCATCAGATCTGTTGACATTTGATTGTTGCCAAATATCAGGATGCGTTTCAAATCCAGAATGCGGATTTCATCTGATATTTTGCCATCTTTTTTTAATAAAATCCGATCAGATCTACGTTTCAATTGAAGGCCGTTATCGATAACATAAAGGGTTTTCATGTCAACACCTTCATTGGGCTTTACCAATTAATATCCAGGTAATGTTTCCGTTTTGATCCTGTTCTCTCTTTATGATGCCGGAGGCGGTTTCGATATTGTCTGTACCAGCTTTGTCAAAAATTGTGGTCAACTGATCATTAATGCTTTTCAGATCAGCTAAGGTCTTTGCCTTTTTATGCATCAGTCTCATGTATTCAAGGCCAAGATCCCATGCTTGGAACGGGCAAGGCTCAATTTCATCATTTTTATTGTTGCTATCAGGAATAACATCTTTTTGTTTTGGATCTGTGCCTGTTTCAAAACGGATATCATTGGTAATAACATTTAAAAAAAAGCTGCCATTGTTTATTTTCAGAGCTTCAAAATGATCTGTTTCATCTTCATCCGGTATGGCTTGAGATTTTACTTCTTTATTTTCTTTTATGTATTCCGATTCGAATATCTTTTCAAAATCAAGCAATTTATCCGATTCCTGATCGTTTATTTTTGATTTATCATTTTTTTTATTCATTTCTCTAAGATTTTCTTGTTTGGAGGTTTTAAACCCGGCATATTCCAACTCGGATTCCAAAAGGTAAAGTACTGGTGAAGGGTATCCTCTGGGGGGAAGATCAAATTTACAGTCGCAAGGCATCGTTTCAGCCAGATCCGGGAAATATTCCGCAATTTTGGCGCAGCTTATAGGGGATTTTTTGCGTCGTTCGATGTAACGCTGGGTAATATGTATATCATAATTGATACAGTAACCCATGACCTTATGAAGAAATTTTTCACCTTCCTCACCAGCAAATGTCAGCGTATAAAGCAGACACATTCGCTCAAAATGATTCAAATAATTGGTATCCCTGGCTTTGGAAATCATATGATTTATGATTTTACATTCATTTATCATCTTTTTCAGACCGGAAGAAATATTTAAATCCGTAGAATAAATTTGGGTGTCTGTTTGAAAATCCTCCTTATCCCATCTTTCAAATAAGTTTTCGATTTGTGACACATTATTCTTTGCGATGGTTCTTAGATAAATACCCTGATCACTGACTGGTAAGTTTTCATCCGTTAAAAAGAGACAGCGCCGGTTGTTTTTGAGGTTGATTCCCAATGGAAGCTTGATGATGCTGTTATGCCGGTCGCTTTTGCCCATGGGGAACAATTCCCAGATCATATTTTTTGAAGGGCCACCGGCTTTTTCCATTATTTCCCGTCCAAGCCGAAGTGCTCTGTCAGCCTTTACATCGTCGGAAAAAAACAGCCAGCCATGACGCCCTTTGTATCCTGAGTCTTCCAGGTAGAGTTTTAGTGACATTTGCTCACAAACGGTTTTTATGCGACAGATATCCTTGTGTGACTGTATTCTGAATTCATCAGGGTTTCCGACCTTTGATTCAAGTATTTTTCGCTTTGCCGTATCCACATCAAACACAATGAAATGAACC
>SKTL01000407.1 GCA_007122555.1 Thermomicrobiaceae bacterium
GTATCCCCCAGTGCGAAGATCGACGGCACGGCCGGTATTCTGAGATGCTCATCGACGACAACCCGGCCGTCCCGCGCTTTCTGGACCGCCAGTCCCGCGGTGATCGGACTCGGGCGGATGCCGGCGGTCCATACGATCACGTCGCCCTCGATCCGCTCGTCTTCGCGAGTGATGACCGCGTTTTCGCGGATCCCGGCGACGCGCGTGTTCAGGCGCAACTCGACGCCGATCCGCTTGAATCGTTCAACGGCGATCTCGCCGATACGCTCGTGGATGCCGGGGAGCACATGATCGCTGGCCTCGATGAGTATGATTTTGACTTCGTCGTCCGTAATCTCCGGGTAGAAGCGGATCATGTTGTGACGCAGGAGATCGTGCAGCGAACCGGTTAACTCGATCCCGGTGGCGCCTCCGCCGACGACAATGAACGTCAGCAGGCGCCGTCGCTCGGCAGGGTCCGTCAGCTGGGTCGCCCGCTCGAAGTTCCTGACGATCTGGCGATGAAGGTCGTTGGCGTGAGAGATGGTCTTCAGACTGAATGAGCGATCCTGGACTTCCTGCATGCCGAAGTAGTTGGTCTGACTGCCCAGCCCGAGGACGAGGTAGTCGTACTCGATCTGGCCCGCAGCGGTCGTGAGCACCTTGTCCATCGGATTCACGCCGTAGATGCGGGAACAGACGAACTTGAACCCGCGTGTGGCGCAGAAGCGGCGAAGCGGATAGGTCAGGTTGGTCGAGTCGACTGCTCCGGTCGCTACCTGATACAACAACGGAGTGAACAGGTGATAGTTGTTCTGGTCGACCAGTGTGACATCCGCCGATCCAGCCGGAAGCTGGTTCGACAGCGCCTCCAGCGCCGAGATCCCGGCAAACCCGGCTCCCGCCACGACGATTCGGGGTTTCTTTCCAGCCTGAGCCCGATAGCGTTCGTATTGCGTTCGACGGCGGGAGAGAAGCCAGCCGGCCGCGCCGGCTCCAGCCGCGATCGCGGCGAGCTTTCCGAGTTTGCCGATCACACGATGCTCCAGGTTACGCCGATTGATTGACTAAGCCTCGGGATCCGGGATGCGATTGAAGACCGCAAGCCGCGGCTCGGTCATGTCTTCAACGGCATAGCGAAGCCCTTCACGACTCAAACCGGAATCCTTGACTCCGCCGTATGGCATATGATCGATCCGGTAGGTCGGAACGTCGTTGATGATCACCCCGCCGGCTTCGATCGATTCGAACGCCTGCAACGCATGTTCAAGGCTGTACGTGAAGATGCCGGCCTGCAAACCGAAATCGGAATCGTTGATGTGCGTCAGCGCCTCAGTGAAATCGTTGAAGGTGAACACATTCACAAGCGGCGCGAACGCCTCGCGAGAACAGACGAAACTCTCCCGCGGCGCGTTCACGATGACGGTCGGCTGGAAGAAGCGTCCGTCCGCCTTTCCGCCGCAGAGAACCTCGGCGCCGTCAGATTTCGCCGCTTCGATCCATTCTTCAGTTCGTCCCGCAGCCTTCTCGTCGATCATCGGGCCGAGATCGGTGCTCTCGTCCATTGGGTCACCGATGTTCATCTTGCCGATCTCATCGAGCAACGCTTCCAGGAATTCATCCTTGCGATCCTCGTGGACATAGATGCGCTGCACGGAGATGCAGACCTGGCCGGCGTAGGCGAAGGCTCCGACCCGGCACCGCTGGGCCGCGAGGCGCACGTCGGACCGCTTGTCGACGATGACGCCGGCGTTTCCACCGAGTTCAAGAACGACTTTCTTCTTCCCGGCGCGGTTTTTCATGTCCCAGCCAACGTTTGGCGACCCGGTGAAGCTCAACAACGCGAACCGGTCATCAGTGACGAGCTTGTCGCCGACTTCCCGGTCCATCGCCATCACGCTGACGGCGCCCTTCGGAAGGTCCGTCTCATCGATCAGCTGAGCGAAGGTAAGCATGGTGAGGGGATCATGCGTCGGCGCCTTCAGAACGATCGGGTTCCCGGATGCAATCGCGGGCGCCACTTTGTGCAAGGCCAGATTAAGCGGGAAGTTGAATGGCGAGATGCCGGCGATGGGTCCGATCGGAAAGCGTCGGGTGAATCCAAAACGCCCGGCGGATGAGGCCATCAAGTCCAGCGGAATGGTTTCCCCGCCGATGCGCTTTGCCTCTTCAACGGCCGTTTGCAGGGTGAAGACGCCGCGCTGGACCTCAACGCGGGAATCCTTGATCGGCTTGCCGGCCTCTTTCGTCATGAGCTCGACAAACTCGTCCTCGCGCCTGGCGAGTCCGTCGGCGAGCTGCTGCAGGACCGCCGCGCGTTCAAACGTCTGCATCTTGCGGGTCGTCTGGAAGGCGTCGACCGCGGCCTTCGTGGCGTGCTCGAGGTCTTCTTTCGTTGCGAAGGAGGTCGTCCCGACGACGTCGCCGTTGTAGGGATTGGTAATGTCGAGCGACTTACCTGACGTTCGCCATTCGCCACCGCAGTAAAACTTGTACTCAGCGGGCATGATTACTTCCCTTCGTTAGACAGGGCGGGGCTGAGGATAGCCCGGCCTGGATTCAGTGCTCGCAGATTTCGCGCCGTGACGCAGCAATATCGCTGCCGGTCTTCAAGAACAACGGGCGGAGCTGGAACCAGCCGGCCGCCCGATTACGTGTCGAGATGTTGATGTGGTTGATCAGGCAGCGCCCCACCAGGTGTCTTCCTGCGCGCCGTAGTTCGCCAGCTCGGTCTTGGTGTAGATCATACCCTCGCGCTCCTGCGTGGCGAGCTCGTACTGTCCGCTCATCGTAATGGCGTCGACCGGGCAGACCTGAGCGCACATGCCGCAGAAGAGGCATCGCCCTGAACGAAGGATGAATTCACCGAGCTCGCGGTCACCCTCTTCTGACGGGACCACGTGCATTTCCAGGCAGCTGGTTGGACAGATGCGCGAGCAGAGTCCGCAGCCAACGCACAGCGCTTCGCCGGTCTCCGGATCGGCGCGAAGCGCCGGCAGACCGCGAAAGCGACCGGGCATTTCACGACGCTCTTCCGGGTACTGAATCGTCTGGTTCGGACGAAACAGCCGCTTGAGCGTTACCCAGAATCCACTGACTTCTTCAAACACGGTGCTGTCCCTCGCGTTCCTGCTTCAGCGTTAGCGTTCGATTGAAGCGAACTGAATCGACTCTTCAGGCAGGCTGTCACCCAGCTGCAGGAAGGGCGAGTCTTCTGTTCCGAAGGCGCGAACCGGCCACTGCATCGAGCTGCGTTCGAGCCGCGGGAAGGACACGCCCTGGTAGATCGGAGCCATCCGGGAAATCTCATCGAGTATCAGCGACGGATGAGTGAACGTCAGGCTATAGCCCATGCGCTCGGCGATCTCCTGCACGTACCAGGAGTGCGGCTGCGCATCGCCTGGCGGTGCGATTGCGTGGCGAACTCGCTGTATGGTGCGATCGGCGCTGGTGAACGATCCATCCTTTTCAAGATACATCGCTCCCGGCAAGACGACGTGGGCGAGATCGGTCAGCTCGCTGCTGAACGTGTCTTCGACAACAAGGAAGTCCAGTTTCGGAAGAACGTCAAGCAGGCGCTTGTCGAAACCGTAGCTGCGTTCGTGGCTTGAAGCGGCGATATACATGGCCCGGATTTCGCCGGAATCGACCGCGTCGATCATCTCGGTCATTGTATAGCCGGTCACCCCGGGCAGTTCCCTAATGACCTTGAATCCGTTCTGCGCGATCTGCGATTCGTTCCAGCGAAGGCTCCAGTTTGCTGCGAAGTGATCGACGATTTCCGGATCTTCGACCGGCTGGTAACCCGGAAGGAAGGACGGGTGGCAACCCATGTCTGTCGCCCCCTGCAGGTTGGCCGGACCCCGGTAGGTCATGACACCCGCACCGGCAATACCGATGTTCCCGGTCATGACCGCCAGATTGCTGATCACCCGGCTGGCATCGCCTACGTGCGCTTTGCTTTCGGATGCGAGTGTCGAGAAGATCACTGAGGGCGGGTACTCGCCCGGCTCGGTTTCCCCGTGACGGAAACGGCCCCCGGTCGCGTAGAGCAGCGCCGCCTGTTCGAACTTCTCAATCGGTTCATCAAGACTTGCGGCAATCTCAGCCGGCTCGACATCCTCCAGCAGTTCCTGGAACTCATCGTAGGTTGAGTGACCCGGATCGATCGGGCGAGCGAGGCCACGCTCATGGATGATCTTTGCGACGGCTAGGAGAACGTCCGTCTGACGATCGATCGGCGCTTTGATCCAGACATCTCCGCGCTCGCACATTGGGAAGGAGTCCTCGCTGACGACGACGAGGGCGTTTTCCCGATATTTTCGCGCCCAGTAGATCCAGTACGACGCGATCGGCGCCATCTTGTCGATACTTGGGCCAACGACGAGCACTGAATGCGAGTCGGTGAACATTTCCTGCAGTGAATTACTCGATGCGGTGATGCCGATCGACTCCAGCAGGGCCGATTCGGTATCAATGACCGCGCTGTTCACGAGCCGGTCGATGTTGTTGGTTCCCATGACCGCGCGGGTGAACTGCTGGAGGAGGTAGCTTTCTTCATTGGTGTTTTCCGGGTTCGCCAGCGCGGCAAAGGTGTCGCCCTGATAGTGCTTGAGCTTCTCAGCCACCGTATCGACGGCTGAATCGAGATCGGTCTCAACCAGTTCACCTTTGTCGTTGCGAACCAGCGCGGTTTCCAGGCGATCGACATGCTGAACGGTCTCGTACCCCCACTTGCCATGCTTGCAGGTGTAGCCGTGGTTGACGCCGCGCTCCCAAAGGTGCGTTGTTCGTCGAACGATGCCGCGATTGTGCTCGATGTTGAGCGTGCAGCCGACATCGCAGAATCCGCAGATCGTCTGAGTAGAATCGAGCTCCCACGGGTGCATGCCGAACTTGCGATCAGTCAGCGCTCCGACCGGACAGACCGCGATGCACATGCCGCAGTGCGTGCAGGAAGTGTCGCGCAGGTCCTGGCCGTAGGCCGTGCCGATCTCGGCTTCCAGACCGCGTCCGAGCACCTCGATTGCGGTCGCGCCAATGACTTCGTCGCAGACCCGTGTGCAGCGAGCGCAGATAATGCAGCGATCCCACTTGTAATCGATCAGATCCGACAAATGGACGTATTCCTGCGCCAGCTTGGGTCGCTGGTAGGGGTTGGTATGGACGTTGTGAAGATAGGTGTTGTCCTGGAGATAACACTCGCCGGACTTGTCGCAGGTCGGGCAATCGAGTGCATGGTCGACCAGATACATCTGGAGCACGAACTGGCGTGATTCGAGCGCCGGCTCCGAGTGCGTTAGCACTTCCATGCCGTCGCGAGCGACCGCCGCGCATGACTCGACCAGGCCACCGCGGCGACCCAGCACCTCGACGGTGCAGATCCGGCACGAGCCCCAGGGTCGAAGCAACGGCTGAAAACAGAGATTCGGCACCTCGATACCGGCCGACTGGCACGCCTCGAGGATAGTGGTTCCTTCCGGAACAGTGACGTTCTGCTCGTTAATCGATAGCGTGATGAGTTTAGTGTCTGGTGTGGTGACCATTCCGGTGAACTGGCCTCCTCGTTACAGTGCAACGGGAGAAGCCCGCCGCAACGACTATCCGGGTTCTGTCGATTCGTACTCGCCAGCGATACTGGCGGGCTACAGGACGCGGTTCCGGTCGAGCTGGTTGAAGGGAGCCGAGAATTCGATGATCATTAGCACATCGCGGCGGCCTCCAACTGTTCGGGATTCTATCATACGGTTCGCGCACTCTTTCACAATCTCCCGCCTGTCGCGCTCCTGTGACGGGTGGGGTATGAATTGGTACCTCAGGCATATGGATAGCACCGCGCGCCTCTATTAAGGTTAAGTCATGAATGTGTACCGCTCAGGCGACTCGAACCAGCGCAAACCTGTTCTCAAACCGCTTTCGCACGGGCCGAAACAGCGGCAGCGCGCGATTCCATCCGACGGACCAACCGCTCCGGCGGCGAAGCCTGTGGCGGAGCACCCGGCGACCCCCTATTCACCGGCTTCAACAGAGCCGACTGCGCGAACAGAGACGGCTGACCGTCAGACGGTTAATCGTGCTTCAGCTGATTGGTTCAGAAAGCTGGCGTCGTTCTATCTCGACATGGCGCGTCAACGCGTGCGTATGCCAGTCTGGCTGATCGCCGCGCTTGTCTTCGCGCTTGTCGCCGCTCCAACGCTTGCCGTTCTCTATCAGTGGGACGATGGCGAAGGTCAGGATCAGCAAACAACAAGTTCAACCGAGCCTGATGAGACTGTCGTCGATTCTGATGACGAAATCCCTCTTGCGCTGGATGTCGACGGAATGTTCGATAGCCGGCAGTGGGATGAGCCGAGCAGGCCGCCAGTCTCCCATCGAGAACAGTATCTTCTGGACCAGGGAGTAAACCCGAATCTGGAAGTTCGTTACGCCGCTGACGAAGTTGAGCGATTGCAAGCCGAACTGGAAGCGATCCAGCGGAACAGCGCGATGCTCCGGAGTCTTGCCCGGCAGCAATCGGGCGACCTTTCGGCGGCATATTCGTCGCTGGAAGCGTCACAGGATCATACCGACGGCGCCCTGGACGATCTCCAGACCCGAATCGACGAGCTCGAGGAGCGCATACGATCGGTCGACGATCTCGCAAGAGAGTTGCGAGATCTGCTCGGCATGCCGCCGTCGGAATCCGGCATGGGCGGGCCCCAGCAGAATAGCGTCGATGAAGAGAACGCCGATCCATGGCTGACGCTGCGCGCGGATATCGTTTCAATCGAGCAGTGGGCCGGTTCGCTCGTATTCGACCTCGATGAAGTCAATACCGAGATTCAATTGCGCGTGGCGCAGATCAATCAGGCCGGAATTCAGCGCGGGGCGAGCCTTGCGGCTGACATTCAATACTACGAATCCGTGCCGATGGGGTGGCCGGTTGACGGACCGATCACCTCTCGCTTCGGGATTCGCAGTAGCCCATTTGCTGGTGAAGGCGGCGCTTCCGAGATGCACACCGGCATCGACATCGCCGCTCGAACCGGGACGCCTGTCGTGGCGACGGGGGCCGGAACGGTGCAGATAGCCGCCGACAGCGGCGGGTATGGACTGCTGGTCGTCATCGATCATGGCCGAGGAATTACGACCTGGTACGGACACAACTCCCGAATCCTGGTCAGCCCCGGTCAGTGGGTGAGCGCTGGCGATGTCATTGCCGAAGTCGGATCGACCGGACGTTCAACCGGCCCGCATGTCCACTATGAAGTTCGGATGTATGGCGCTCCGGAGAATCCGCTTCCCTACATGCAGATGAGTCGATAATACCCGAGCCTTTGCCCTGTCATCCTGATGGGGAAAGGACTTCATGGCGCGCTCTGCGCCTGGGTGTTTCCACCGCGAATTGCCCGGATGCCGTGCTATAATCGCGGCACTCTGTGGGCGGTTCGCAGACACATGACAGGGGAGATTTTGGAGTTCGAAACGATCATCGGTCTTGAGGTTCACGCGCAGCTGCTGACACGCTCAAAGATGTTCTGTCAGTGCTCGGCGGCCTATGCATCGACCGATCCGAATACGCATGTGTGTCCGGTCTGTCTGGGACTGCCCGGTGCGTTGCCGGTGATCAATCATGGCGCCGTTCAGGCAACGATTATGACCGGTCTGGCGCTGAATTGCACGATTCCGGAATTCAGCAAGTTCGACCGGAAGAACTACATCTACCCAGACCTGATGAAGGGATATCAGATTTCCCAGTATGATCTTCCACTCTGCGAAGCGGGTCATTTGTCAATGGTCGTTGATGGCGCACGGAAAGACATCGGGATCACACGTGTCCATCTGGAAGAAGACACAGCCCGGCTGGTGCACCGATCGTCGAATGGAATCGGATACAGCCTGGTCGATGTGAACCGATCTGGCGTGCCGCTGATGGAGATCGTCAGCGACCCGGATATGCGATCACCGGAAGAAGCTCGCGCCTACCTGATGGCCTTGCGTCAGATCCTTCGTTACATAGGCGTGTCGACAGCGAACATGGAAGAAGGAGCCTTCCGGTGCGATGCGAATATCTCGCAGCGTTCACTGGACGGCAGGGTCGTCGGCCCGAAGGTCGAAATCAAGAACATGAACAGTTTTCGGTCCGTTGAGCGGGCGCTGACATTCGAGGTCGAACGCCAGCGCAAGGCGTTGCGCAACGGCGAGGCGCTGGAGCAGGAAACCCGCGGCTGGGTGGAAGATCGCGGAATCACGGTATCGCAGCGCACCAAAGAATTCGCGCACGACTACCGGTATTTTCCCGAGCCTGACCTGCCGCCGCTGGTGCTTGATCGCGCAGAAGTTTCCGATATTGAGCGCCGCATGGCTGAACTTCCCGCTGCGCGACGAGACCGGTTCATTGAGCAGTATCAACTGAACGAACGTGAGGCCGAACTGCTTACCGTTGAGCGCGAGGTCGCTGACTTTTTCGAGGCGACGGTTGAAGGTAAGGTCGAGAGCGCCCGGGAGGCGTCCAACTGGATTACCGGCGAGATCTTTGCGCTGATGCGAGATTCC
The DNA here is from genome assembly GCA_007122555.1 of Thermomicrobiaceae bacterium. Taxonomy (GTDB): domain Bacteria; phylum Chloroflexota; class Chloroflexia; order Thermomicrobiales; family Thermomicrobiaceae; genus SLMJ01. The sequence continues at coordinate 8,515 of SKTL01000407.1, forward strand.
GGCCTCGAGCTCGATGATGTTAATGTGAGTCCTGCCCAGATTCGAGAGCTGATCGACCTTGTCGATCAGGACACGATTAATCATCGAACAGCAAAAGGAGTGCTGGTCGCCGTCCACGAATCCGGCAAGGATCCGAAAGCGATTGTGGAAGAACGGGGACTGGCGCAGGTGAGCGATGAGGCTCAGTTGTTGGCAGTGGTGCAGAACGTGGTGGATGAGCACCCGGATGCGGTTATCGATTACCAGAACGGAAAGAAGGCGGCGATCGGCTTCTTGATCGGACAGGTCATGAGGCGGATGCGCGGAACGGCGAATCCCGGCGTAGCCAGGAAACTGCTGGAGCAAACGCTTTCCGAACGAGTAACGTCCTAGGATGATCTGGAGGTTCGCGGCATGAGGCGGGCCTCCATTTTTCTTGCCAGACTGGTATCGCGCCGCCGGATTACCGGTTCAGCGATGCATGTGGTTATTCGACAAACACGCCACGTGCCGGATGCTGACAACTGAGAAGGGGTTCCAGCAATGGTTGTCGAGAGTCCCGCTCGCGATTCCCATGAACCGAATATTTTCGACTACGCAGTAGAACAGTTCAACATCGCTGCTGATGTCATCGGCCTGGATGACGATATGCGCCGGGTGCTCAGCACCTGTAAGCGTGAACTGACCGTGAATTTCCCGGTGGAGATGGACGATGGTTCTGTGCAGGTGTTTACCGGGCACCGGGTGCAGCACAACATCGGCGCCGGACCGTCAAAAGGCGGGATCCGGTACCATCCAGATGTCACCGCCGAGGAAGTCAAAGCGCTGGCGATGTGGATGACCTGGAAATGCGCGGTCGTCGGTCTGCCTTATGGCGGTGGCAAAGGCGGCGTTCGCGTCAATCCGAAGCTGCTCTCCCAGAATGAGCTTCAGAACCTCACGCGGCGTTATACGTCCGAGATTTCAATCATGATCGGTCCGCACAGCGACATCCCGGCGCCGGACGTCAACACTAACCCGCAAGTCATGGCCTGGATAATGGATACCTACGGCATGCACCAGGGCGGCGTGGTTGATCCTGCTGTCGTGACCGGCAAACCGATTCTCCTCGGAGGCTCTGCCGGACGGTTCGAAGCGACCGGGCGCGGATGTGTCTACGCGATCGCTGAGGCGACCAGGAAATACGGCATGGAATTCCACAACGCGCGCGTTGTCGTGCAGGGATTCGGAAACGCCGGCGCGACTGTCGCCCGGATCATGCATGATGAGGGGTGCCGCGTGATTGCAGTGAGCGATTCCCGCGGCGGCACATACAATCCTGACGGGCTGGACATTCACGCGGTGGATGAACACAAGCGGCATAACGACACTGTCGCCAGTTTCAAGGGTGGCGAACCCGTTTCCAATGCGGATTTGCTGGAACTCGATTGTGACATTCTGGTTCCCGCGGCGTTGGAGGGACAGATTACGAAGGAGAACGCAGCGCGGATCAAAGCGCGGCTGGTTGCCGAAGCCGCCAATGGCCCGACGACGCCTGAGGCCGACCGAATTCTGCACGATAACGGGGTGATCATTCTTCCGGATATCTACGCGAATGCCGGCGGCGTCACGGTTTCCTACTTCGAGTGGGTGCAGGGACTGCAATCGTTCATCTGGACGGAAGACGAAGTCAATTCACGATTGCACAAGGTGATGGCGGACGCCTTCGAAGCAGTCCACAGTGTCTCGCAACAGTATCAGGTTCATATGCGGACGGCGGCCATGGCGCGCTCGATTCAGCGAGTGGCCGAGTTCGCCCGCGTGCGAGGGATTTATCCGTAGCGGGCGTCCGAAGTAGCGAAAGTCATGAGCGTGCGGCCGGTTGACCGGCCGCATTTGTGTACGTTCACAAAGGCGTCAGGAGTTATGCCGGGTCGTCAGTCAGGAGCTGGCGGAGCTGCTCTTCCTGAGCGCGGCGGGAGACGACGATCAGTTCGTCGCCCGGTTGAATCACTGTTTGCCCGCTGGGAATGATCAGTTCGCCTTTGCGGAGCATGGCCGTGATGATGACATCTCTCGGAAATCGGATGTCCTGAATCTCGCGATTGATTACCTCGGAGTTGGACGACACTTTGACTTCGACGATCGCCAGCTCTTCGTGTTTAAGCGCCAACAAGTGTACGAACGGCAAGTCCGGGATCTGCTGCTCGATCATGTTCATAATGACATTGGTGTTGCTGACCGTGGCGTCGATGCCGAGCATCCGGAAAACTTCTTCATTCTTGGGGTTGTTGACGCGAGCGATCGTCCGTTTGACTTCGAATCGCTCTTTGGCGACCTGGCAAATGACCAGATTATCTTCGTCGTCGCCGGTGACGGCGATAACGACATCGGCCCGGGCCGCGCCGGCTTCCTGCAGGCGGGATGCCTCCGCCGCGTCTCCCTGCATGATCGCGGCGCCGAACTGCTCCAGATAGATATCGCATTTGGCGGGGTTCTTCTCGATCAACA
>SKTL01000166.1 GCA_007122555.1 Thermomicrobiaceae bacterium
GCCGAGTGCGAACCCGATGAACACCACGATCATGATCAGTGCGGCCGAGGTGATGACCCGGGCGGTGTTGGAGATGCCCGCGACGACGCTGCCGGTGTTGTCCCCGGATTTCAGGAACTCCTCGCGGGTGCGCGAGAGCAGGAACACCTCGTAGTCCATCGAGAGCCCGAAGAGGATCGCGAACATCAGCATCGGGACCATCGACACGATCGGGACGGGGCCCTCGAGGCCGAACAGTCCCCCGAGCCATTCCCACTGGAAGACCGCCACGACGGCGCCGTAGCCGGCACCGATCGACAGCAGGTTCATCGCGGCCGCCTTGATGGGAACCCACACGGACCGGAACACCATCATCAGCAGCAGCAGGGACAGCGCGATGATGGTGGCGATGAACCACGGCAGCCGATCGCTGGCGCGGTCGGTGAGGTCGATGTTGCTGGCGGTGATCCCACCGACGTAGGCCTCGCCGTCCGTGCCGTCGAGCACGTCGGGGATGGTGTCCTCGCGAAGCCGGTGGACAAGGTCCTCGGTCTCCTGTTCGGAGGGGCCGGTGACGGGGGTGATCTGCATCACGGCGGTGTCGCGGACGGTGTTTGGCATCGGCGGGGACACCTGCGCAACTTGCGCATCGTCCGCGATCGTCTCGCCGAGGGCGGCCAGGGTGGCTTCCGCGTCCTCCGTCGGGAGGTCGATTGTGAGGACGAGCGGGCCGGAGAACCCGGCGCCGAACCCCTCGACCAGGAGCTCGTGTGCCTGTCGGCGGGTAGAGTCCTCGGCCGCCGTCGAGGCGTCGGGCATGGCCAGGCGCATGTCGAGCACCGGTACGGCGAGCAGTCCGAGCACGAGGACGCTGGCGAGCAGGTAGCGCCAGGGACGCTGCGCGACGTGGCGGGCCCAGCGGCCCCAGACGTTGTTCTCGTCGGACTCGACCCGGGCCTTCAGACCGGGCAGCCGGAACCGGTCGATGCGCTCGCCGGCGAAGCCGAGCAGGGCGGGCAGCAGGGTGATCGAGGCGAGGACCATCACCGCGACCACGATCGCGGCGGACGCACCCATGATCGTGGCGGCCGGGATCCCGGCGACCACGAGCCCGCCGATCGCGATGATGACCGTCCCGCCCGCGAACACGACCGCTTGGCCAGCGGTGGCGGTGGCCCGCCCGATCGAGTCCATCACCTCAGTGCCCTCGGCGAGGTTCTGGCGGTGGCGGGTCACGATGAACAGGGCGTAGTCGATGCCGGCACCCAGCCCGAGCATGACGCCGAGGAGCAGGCTGGCGGAGGGCACGTCGACGACGGCAGCGAGCAGCTGGATCAGTCCGGCGCCAGCTGCCAGGCCGAACAGGGCGAGGCCGAGCGGGAGCCCGGTTGCGATGATGGACCCGAACGCGATCAGCATGATCACGAGCGCCGCGCCGATCTTGAACGCCAGCTCGGTGCCGCCCAGCTCCGGCGACTGGAAGTAGGACGGCAGCTCGCCGCTGAGCTCGACCTCCAGGCCGAGCTCGCGTCCGACCTCGACGGCCGCGTCGAGCTCGTCGACCGCGCCCGAGCCCAGCTCGCCGATCGGGAGGCTGTAGCGCACGTCGGCGAAGCCGATCGTGCCGTCGCCCGACAGCGACCCGCCGCGGCCCTGAAGCGGGTCGCCGACCACCGCGACCGCCGGAATCTCGCCCACCGATCCGAGCGTGGCCGCAACCGCAGCGGCCTGGTCGGGGTCGGTGAGCTGCGCGTCGGGGGCGTGGAACACCACCCGGGCCGACCCGCCCGACTGCTCCTGGAACCGCACCTCCAGAAGCTCCTGTGCGGCGTAGGACTCCGTGCCCGGGATCCCGAACTCCTCGCTGAACTCCCCACCGACGTTCTGCGCGAGACCGATGAGGGCTGCGACCGCCAGCACCCACATCAGCAGCACGCGGAGGCGGTGCTTCGCGGTCCATGTCCCGACCCGGTACAGCCAGCCTGTCACGAGCATCTCCTGTGGTTGTGCGTCCCTGGCGCCCGCGTCCGCGGCGCATGTGTGAGACCGTCTGTCTCGAACAGTACTTTGATACAGTATGTTTCGCAAGTCCGACCAATAGCCGCCGCGCCCATCGAGCCGACATGTCCCACCGTGGACCGGTCCACCGCAGGTCAACGCCCCTCGAGGAAGAAGACCCCCGGGTCGTACGGACCCGCCAGGCCGTCCGCGAGGCGGTGCGCTCGCTCGTGCAGCGGGCCGGCTTCGAGGCCGTCTCGCACCAGAAGGTCGCCGCCGAAGCCGGCATCGGCCGGGCCACCGTCTACCGCCACTGGCCCAAACGCACGGACCTGCTCCTGGACGCCATCGCCGAGATCGAGGCACCTCGGGACTGGCAAACCAGTGGCGACCTCGCCACCGACCTCGCGAGGGGGCTCGAACGGCTCCAACGCACGCTGAGTAGCTCACCGCTAGTTCCCGAGCTCGTCGCCCTGATCGGACGCGCCGAGTGGGATGCCGAGCTCCGCGAGACCAAGGCGGCGCTCCTCGCGGCGGGTACCGCTGGCCTCCGCCAAGCGCTCGAGGCCGCCATCGAACGACGCGAACTCCCCGCGGACCACGACCTCGACACCACGATCGCCCGGCTCGCCGGACCGCTCTTCTACCGCCGCGTCCTCGCCCACGCCCCCCTCGATGACGCGTTCGTCACCACGATCATCACCGCGTACATCCACGAGGTGTCCCACCAGGACTGAGCGGGTGGCAGCCAGCATCCTCGGGGCGGAGCCGATCAAGACCTACACCGGCGACGTCGAAGCCCCGTCGAGGGCTCACGCGCACCTGCGAACCTTGTTCCTACAAGCAGCACCCGCCTCCACGATGGCAGTCGGGTAGCCGGGGCGCATCGCTGCGCCCCGGCCCCCTCAGAACCGTTTACGTGGAACTCCACATA
>SKTL01000366.1 GCA_007122555.1 Thermomicrobiaceae bacterium
GCCGGAACTCGTTCCACAGGTTGAAGACGCCGACAACGCCCGTATCTCGGACGTTGCAGGCGGCCGCAGCATCTTCGTTGGTATCCGTAACGACATCGAGCCCTTCGGCGACGTCCGCGTGCGCCAGGCGCTCAACTATGCGCTCGACTTCGAGTCGATCAGTAACGCGCTGCTCGAAGGCTTTGGCGAGAAGATGCGTACGATCGTCAACCCGCCGAACGACCACCCGGATCTGGAAGCCTACCCGTACGATCCGGAACGCGCCCGCGCCCTGCTCGAAGAAGCAGGCGTCGAGGAAGGTCATCACGTCGTGATGAACGCACCGCGCGGCCGGTACATCAAGGACGACGAGCTGGCCGAAGCGATCGCCGGGCAGTTCCGGGAAATCGGCTTCGACGTCGACCTTCAGATCCTTGACTGGTCGCTGTACGCCGGCGAGCTGCTGCCATCCGGTGAGCCGGATGCGCTGTTCTTCCTCGGCCTCGGCTCTCCGTTCAGCGGTCAGGAAGAGATCAACTACGTCAACCCTGACTTCGCGCTGAATTACACCCGGTGGGAAGACGAAGAATATGTTGAACTCTTCGCCGAGCTCAGCGTGACGGTTGATCCGGACGTACGTCAGGATCTGATGTACCGGCTCCAGGAGATCATCATGGAGCAGTGCCCGTGGGTCTTCGTCTGGAAGCAATTCGACTTCTACGGCGCCGCGGCCAACCTCGAATGGGAAGCCCGCGCTGACGAAGCCGTGATCATGACGCACGCACGGTTTACGGACTAACCGATGTAGTCATCGCCGCCGTTGCGCCGCCGCTGGCGCAACGGCGCTTTTCTGTGTGAGGACATGGGCAGGGCCCACACAAGCGGGACAGAGAGAGTAGTAGCTGAATGACTCAGTACATCATACGGCGCATCCTGCAGGCCTTTCTGGTCATGCTCGGCGTGACATTTCTCGTCTTTGTGGTGATGTACCAGGCCGGAGATCCAGTCATTCTGATGGCCAGTCCGGACGCGACCCAGGAGGACATTGAGAACCTGCGGCGCAACCTGGGCCTGGATCGTCCGTGGTATATCCAGTACGCTGATTTCCTCGGAGGCGCCGTTCAGGGTGACTTCGGCACATCTCTGCGCCAGGGACAGCCGGTATTTGAACTGGTGATGCAGCGTATCCCCGCCACGCTGGCGCTGGCGTTATCCGCATTCGTATTCAGCGTTGTCGTTTCGATTCCAGTCGGTGTTATCTCGGCGACGAAACGCAACACGCTGTATGATAATTTCGCCATGGGATTCGCCCTCTTGGGACAATCGTTGCCAGTATTCTTCCTTGGCGTCATGCTCATCTGGATCTTCGGGTTTGTGCTCGGCTGGTTGCCGAGTTCGGGACGCGGCGATCCAGACCTCGTGAGTCGCATTCGGCACCTGATTCTGCCGGCGATTACGTTGGGAACCTTTTCGCTTGCCCAGAATGCTCGTCTGGTTCGCTCATCGCTTCTCGAAGTGCTCGGTCTCGATTACGTCAAGACCGCACGATCCAAGGGCATTACGGAGTACAACGTGATCATGCGCCACGCGCTGCGAAACGCGTTGATTCCAGTCGTAACCGTCATTGGTCTTCAGTTCGGCATTCTTCTTGGCGGCGCGGTCATTACGGAAACCGTGTTTGCCTGGCCGGGGATTGGTCGCTTGCTTATTCAGGCGATTCAGCAGCAGGACTTCCCGCTCGCAGTTGGCGCCGTGACAATCATCGCGCTCATCTTTGTATTCCTGAACTTGTTGGTCGACTTGACGTACGGATTCCTTGATCCACGGGTGAGATATAGCTGATCGGTGTGCTGACGCTCCAGCAACCTGATCAGAGAGCCGGTTGTCTGCGAGATGTACTGTTCTATCACGAGGGGTAGTAATGGCTGAGCCCAGAGACGGGGCGGCGGAATCGAAAAAACAATCGGCCGCCGAGCTTTCAACGCAGGAACGAGCAAACAAGCTGGCGCAGGCTGGCCGCAAGAGCACCCGGAAGCGCATGCCGCGCGCGCTCTCGAGCCTGTTCGCCAACAAACTGGCGACATTTGGCGCGGTCGTGCTGATTCTGGTGACGTTCGCGGCGATCTTCGCCCCGGTGATTTCGCCTCATGATCCAACGCATCAGGTGCTCATGGATAACCGGATGCCGGGATTCTGGAGTTCCGAGGGATCAACTACCTACTTGCTGGGAACCGACTCCCTTGGTCGAGATATCTTTTCCCGTATCCTCTACGGGGCGCGCATTTCGCTCCTGGTCGGCATTACCGCGGTGTTGCTGGCGGGTGCAATCGGGATTACGCTCGGTCTGATCTCGGGTTACTACGGCCGCTTCGTCGACGACGTGATCATGCGCATTGCGGATGTCCAGCTCGCCATCCCGTTCATTCTGCTCGCGATCGCCATCCTGGCGGTGCTCGGCCAGGGGCTTCAGAACGTGATTCTCACTCTGGGGATCGCAAACTGGGTGGTATATGGTCGCGTGGTCCGTGGTCAGGTCCTCTCCTGGAAGGAAAAAGAGTTTGTCGAGGCTGCGCGGTCAATCGGCGCTCGTGATATGTCGATCATGCTGAAACACATCCTGCCAAACACGTTTGCCTCGATCATCGTCATCGGCAGTTTCGCCGTTGCGGCAACCATTCTCGCCGAGGCGGCGCTTTCCTTCCTCGGGCTCGGCGTTCCGCCGGAGATCCCGACATGGGGCGGTATGGTGAACCGCGGTCGTGACAACATCCTGACCGGCGAGTGGTGGATCTACACCTTCCCCGGACTGTCGATCATGTTGACGGTGCTGGGCGTGAATGTCATCGGCGACTGGCTGCGTGACTATCTTGACCCGCGCATGCGAATCTAGGCCGCTCCTCAGAATTCAACCGGCGTGAACAGACCC
>SKTL01000038.1 GCA_007122555.1 Thermomicrobiaceae bacterium
AACAAGGTCGACGTCGTCTTCTACTCGCCCTGGGCCGGGGGAATCGGCAAAGATCGGGACTTCTTCAAGAGCGCCGGGATCGTATTCGATGAGAAGCGAATAATCGGCGTCAAATCGAATCAGGCCCATCGCGCGTCCTTCGATCCGATCACCGACGGCAATATCGATCTCGCCACGCCCGGCGCCAGCACCGTCGATTACGGGTCGCTGCCCTACCGGCACATCCCCAGACCGCTCTGGCCGATTGATCGGGACTTCGACTGGGATCCGGAACAACCGGTGATTCGATAGCTGAGGTCGCGGCGGGAGGTCGGGAACATGAAGATTACGTCGATATCGACCATCCATCTCACCGAGTACCCGAACTTCGAGTACGTTCGCGTTGAGACGGACGAAGGATTGACCGGATTCGGGGAAACGACATACGCGCCATCCGCGATTCGCGGATTCATTCACGAGGTGGCCGCGCCGGAGCTTCTCGGACAGGATCCATTGCTCATCGACCACCACTGGCGAAACCTGTTCGAACGTTCGGTCCACTGGGGCGGAATGGGAGTTGAGATCCGGGCGATTTCCGCGCTGGATATCGCCTTTTGGGACATCTTCGGCCAGGCAACCAACCTGCCGATCTACCAGCTGCTCGGGGGCGCCTGTCGCCAGTCGATCCCGACCTATAATACCTGCGGCGGACCGCTCTACGGACGCGGTTACTCAGTCGGCGATCAATCAAGGAACGCCCAGGCATACGACGACCTCGACGCGTTCATGACCCGCGCCGACGAACTCGCGGAAGATCTGCTCTCCGAGAGCATTACCGGGATGCAGATCTGGCCGTTCGATCCGTACGCAGCCACTACGCGAGGGCAGCACATCAGTCCTGAGGACCTGGACCGGGGCATGGAGCCTGTCCGTCGGATACGTGACGCGGTCGGCCGAAAAATGGAGATTATGATCGAGGGCCACGGAAAGTGGTCGTTGCCCGCGGCGACTCGAATTGCCCGGGCGCTCGAGGAATACGAACCATACTGGCTGGAAGATCTGACTCGAGCGATAGACATCGGCAGTCTGGTTCAACTCAAACAAGCTACCAGCACGCCAATGCTGGTGAGCGAAACACTGCTAACACGTTATCAGTATCGACCGGTTCTCGATGCCGGCGCAGCCGATATTGTGATGGTCGATCCGGCCTGGTGCGGCGGAATCAGCGAAGCGCGCAAGATCGCCACGATGGCCGAGACGTACAATCTTCCGGTCACGTTTCATGACTGCGTCGGACCGATCAATCTCTTCGCGGGTCTGCACCTCGCAATCAACGCTCCTAACGCGCTGTACCAGGAAAGCGTGCGGGCTTTTATTCGCGTGAACTATCCGGACCTGGTCACGAACAACGTGGTGATTCAAGACGGGAACATTCTGGCGCCGGAAGGTCCAGGACTGGGAACCGCCTTACTGCCAGATCTGGCGGATCGTTCCGACGCTGTTGTCCAGCAATCATCGCGGTGAAACTAAAGGGGGGCGCAACATGTCCGCATTCTCGCGACCGCTTCGCGTAGTTATGCGAGAAGGAAATCTGGCACAGCAGCTTGAGGCGACCATCGGCGATGAGATCGACCTTCGGCTGGGGGCATCGCTGGACGACGATGCGGCTGCTCCGCTACTGGCCGATGCCGACGTCGTAATCTCAAGCGAGTTCACCCGGGAGATGGCGGACAAGGCGCCGAACTTGAAACTGGTCCAGTGCACCGGGACCGGGGTGAACTGGATCGATATGTCCGCGCTTCCTCCATCGGTCGCGGTCTGCAACGCCGACGGACACGAAGTCGGCGTGACCGAGTACGTCATCATGACAATGATCGCGCTCAACCGGGACCTGTTGGATATGGATCGACGACTGCGTAACGGAGACTGGCTCGCCCACAGGTCCGAACCGCAACGAGAGCTCCGCGGCCGCACGCTCGCCATCCTCGGAATGGGGCTCATCGGCCGGGAGATCGCGAGGGTTGCGTCAGTCTTCGGAATGCGCGTGACTGGCGTCTCAAGGCGCCCGGATCCAGCCCGCGCATCAGTGCTTGGCCTTGATGCGCTCGCCGGAATCGACGATCTTCCCAGCGTCGTGTCGAACGCTGACTTCGTGATTGTCGCAGTACCGCTTAATGACGAGACCGTCGGACTTCTCGGCGTCGACGAACTGAACGCGATGAAACCGACGGGATATATCATTAACATCGCGCGCGGCCCGGTTATTGACGAAGCCGCGCTCTATGAGGCGCTGAATACCCGGACTATCGCCGGGGCGGCGATCGACGTCTGGTATCAGTATCCAGGCGAAGGCGAGCAGGACGGAGTGGCGCCGTCACAGTATCCGTTCCACGAGCTCGATAATGTGATCATGACCCCGCACGTCGCGGGCCTGACAGAGGGGACGATTCGAAAAAGACTGGAACAATACAGGGAGAACCTCCGGAGGCTCGCTCGCGCCGAGCCGCTTATCAACGTGGTGAAACCGGCGTCGAACTGATGGATTCCACGCAGACCACCCGGCGTGAAATGCTAATCTCAAGCGAGCTCGATCATCCGGCACGCGAGATGGAGCGGCACGCGATGCGCACTGAAACCGAGGTCTTCACGTCACTCCTGCGTTGGGCATTTCACGACCGCAACCTGCGGGCGATCGTCGTCAATGGATCCCGGGCGGATCCATCCCAGATTCCGGATGCGCTTTCCGACTACGATGTGGCCGTTGTCGTCAGCGATCTTGATCCAGTTCGCTCCGGGGACTGGATCGAACAGTTCGGCGAGATCATGGTTCGCTGGCCGCTCAATCCCGAGCCGACATTCGACGCCGCCTGGATTACGCAGCTCGTTCTGTTCACGGACCACATCCGTATCGACTTTCAGTT
>SKTL01000129.1 GCA_007122555.1 Thermomicrobiaceae bacterium
ATTCCTGGTGAATCCGGGAGACGAATCCTGGCGGAGCGGACGGCGCGCCCGAGCCATGAACATCCTGCGCCGGTACGGCGTTCCAGGCATGGCGCTGGTTAGCCCGATCCTTATTGGAGCGCACCTCGGCGCGGTTATCACCCTTCTCGTCAACGCACCCCGCAATCAGATCATCGGCTGGATGACCGCAAGTCTGGCGCTCTGGGCAGTCGCCATTACGATCGCCTCCTGGGCCGGGATCGGCTGGCTGACCTCGCTCTGGTAGCGGCCCGGCCGATCAGCCTCCCATCGGGGTCGAGCGAAAGAACCGCGTCGATTTCCCCATACGTCGTCCAGAGCCCGCCGGTGTGGATCACGATGGCGCTGCGCACAGCGCCGGGCAATTAATTGCAAGCGGGAGAGAGCGGGAACCGATGTGTTCCCCTCGCCGATGCCAGTTTCTCCGCAGTGATCGACACTATTTGAAACGGAGTAAAGGGTTGCACAGTGTACGCGCGTACTTTAGACTGGCGTCATACTCAACAAATGGTCACCGGTGTAGCCCAGATCCGGACGGCGGTTCACCTTCTGTGAGCAGCGAACGACGCGGAATGGCCTGTCTTCCGATCCAGAATCGCGACAACGTGTCGCAGACGGCGCACCAATCGCAAAGGGAGTCGGGAAATACATGGACGGCGAAGACAGAGTTATTGTGTGTCGTGACTGTGGCTCGGAGTTTGTCTTCACTGCGGGGGAACAGAGCTTCTTCAGCGAACGCGGCTTCATGGATCCGGTCAGGTGTCCAGGATGCCGCTCGCAGCGACGACGCGAGCGCAACAACAATGGAGACGGCAGCGTAGCCGGCGGTGGCGGAAACCGGCCAATGTTCGACGTGATCTGCGACCAGTGCGGGCAACCGACCAAGGTGCCATTTGAACCACGGCAGGGGCGACCAGTCTACTGTCGTGACTGCTTCCAGGCGCAGCGCGGACCGGCGATGTAATGGCTGGTCGTTGCGTGCCCGCGTGCAGCTGATCGATTGGAACAGCCGCACAACGGTTTGCAGCATCCCCAATCCAATGACGCGGCGGTCGACGCCCGTTATTTTCCGGATTCCGGTAAAGGGATCGGGGTAACGTCTGCGCGCCGTTCAGTCCTCGTGTAGACTGCCTGAGACAGCTTGGAGCCATCGTCAGGGGCAGTGGAGGAAACGCATGGGGACGCAAACACTTTCCGGAATCAAGGTCGTCGATCTGACACGAGTGCTGACCGGACCGTATTGCACGATGATGCTCGGCGATATGGGCGCTGATGTCATCAAGATCGAACAGCCGGGCAAGGGCGACGATACCCGCGCCTGGGGACCACCATTCATTGACGGCGAGAGCGCCTACTATCTGAGCATCAACCGCAACAAGCGCAGCCTCACGCTGAATCTCAAATCCGACGAAGGCAAAGAGATCATCCACAAACTGCTCGCCGAAGCCGACGTCGTGGTTGAGAACTTCGCTCCCGGGGCGACTGAACGGCTGGGACTCGACTACCAGTCGGTGAAGGAGATCAAGCCGGATATCGTCTACACCTCGATCTCCGGATTCGGCCAGACCGGACCGTGGAAGAACCAGACAGCGTATGACCTCATCCTGCAGGGGATGTCCGGCCTGATGAGCGTTACCGGCTTCGAGGACGGCCAGCCAACCCGCTTCGGAGTGCCGATTGCCGACCTTGCGGCCGGAATGTTCGGCGCCTACGCCACCGTTTCCGCTCTGTTTCACCGAGAGCGCACCGGAGAGGGCCAGCACGTCGATACCTCGATGCTCGGCGGCGGGATCGCGCTGTTGAGCTATCAGGCAGCGATCTACTTTGCGACCGGTCAGCAACCGGCCCGAACAGGAAACGCGCATCCGATTGTGGCGCCGTACCAGACGTTCGAGACGAAGGATGGCTACGTCAACGTCGCCTCGGGCAATGACGGCATCTGGAACCGGTTCTGCACGGCGATGGGCATGGAGCACCTGCTGGAAGACGCGCGGTTCACTGACAACGCCGGCCGGATCACGAAACGGATCGAACTCGCCGAAGAGATCGAGAAGACGCTCACGCAGTACGAGACCGACGAGGTTATCACCTTGCTGGAAAAGGCGTCCGTCCCCTGCGGGCCGATCTCCGAGCTGCCGGACGTTTTCGACTCGCCGCAGGTCGAACATTACAACCTGCGCCAGCGGGTACCCCATCCAACACTCGGCGAAGTCGACCAGACCGGCTTTCCGTATCTGCTCAGCGAGACACCGTGCGAGATCCGGATGGCTCCGCCGGTACTTGGGCAACACACCGGCGACGTTCTGACCGAGCTTGGCTACGACGAGGAAACCATCGGCAAACTGCGCGAAGCAGGAGCGGTGTAGTTACCGGGCAGCGTTAGAGCTCTCCGTTCAGGATGACAAAGGAAACGAGCAAGTTGACAGTAACTCTGAGCGAGGTGATGTCATTCCTCCCACTCCCCTCCTGTCATTCTGAGCGCAGCGAAGAATCTCGACCCCGATGGCATCCAGCGCACCGGAACCGAGATCCCTCGCACGCACGGGATGCCGCTCTACCGATGTTCGCCAACGGAGGAGAGCAAACACAGGGGAGAGATTTCGATTCGCCAGTCACGGCCATGCCCGGCGCGGCTCATCCTCGTCAGTTAGATCCCCAGCTGCTCCCGTAGCGCGTCGGGCGTCGTCACCGGCTGCTGGCAAGCGTAGTTCTGACAGACATACGCGGTCGGTTTTCCATCGATCATCTCCCGATGCGCCAGCAACGGGACAAAGGCGTCGGCCGCATTATCGCCCGGGCGCTTCAGCGCGATCACCTTCGATGGCAAATAGGCGTGACCAACAGTGTCGAGCAACGCCCTGGTCGACGAATCCCC
>SKTL01000469.1 GCA_007122555.1 Thermomicrobiaceae bacterium
AAGCGTGGAGACAACTGGAGCGCCACCGTGCCGCACAAGTGCGAGGTCGGGCGGAGATCTTTCGTCACTACAGGTTGCGGATAGCGAGCGTCATTCGCGACTACAGCATGCTGGAGAGAGACGAAGCACCGGTCGACAGCCGGGAATATCACGGCGCCGGGAAGACGTGATCCAGACTCTGGACGAATGCGCCGAACCTCGAGGTCTGCACGGATAGATGAGAATTGAATGCTACGAACATCGGCATGCGATGAGCTCGATCCAGCTCGGAATCTCTGATGGGTCCATCTCCGGCGACGACGGATCTCCCGACACCGCGTGAAAGATGACTCCGTAGCGATCAGTGATCAGGAGCTTTCCCTTGCGTGATCCTTGTTCAAGCATTCGGGATACGGTTCGATCTGTATCGATAAGCAGTTGAACGCGATCGCCACCCAGTTTGAAATCGGAGAATCTGGAATAGTCGGGAATAGCGTCCGGCTGGGTGATGATCAGGCAGATGACATCCCGTGCCGGAATCGTTCCGATTGATTCCACAATCTGGTGAAACCAGGTCTCCTTTGGTTCCCCAACATCGTCCGGCAGCAGCGCGATCACGAAATTTCGCCGCATGTAGAAGCTGCGACTGGAAATCGCCTCGCCGTGGATGTTAACGAGTGTGAAATCTGGAATGACGCCGCCGCGCTCAAGTGAAACTGTCATCATGAGAGTCCCCTCAACATTAGCTGGTTTCAGGAGATTGTACGCCAGACATGACGAGAGGTACCGGGTGCTGAAGCCGGTACCTCTCGTCGTGGAGCGGCTAGCTGTCTAGCTGCCTGACCCAACGAAGTTGGCTTGAACGCCAGATTCGTCCCAAGGCGAGTCAGAGGGTGGTTGCAGGGACAATACAGAAACGACGTCGGTGCCCTGGTACGCCGATGATCGTTCCTGCAACCACTTCTAGTATGACAATGGCCGCGGAACCGGAATAGTCCTATTTGTACTGTACGAACGCGGCCTGTTCGGGTTATCTCTGGCCGGTACGCATGGGTGATGAAGACCCGAAAAATCAGGACCCGGGCGCATGTTCATCACGGTCCGTCGACGTTGACGTATCCAGGCCGCGGGCAAGGACCTGCACGCGAAAACGTCCCATCGCGCCGGGATCGATCATTCTCAGCACCGCCGCACGCACACCGAGGTAGTCATCGGCCGTCAAGTCGGGACGTGCCTGCAGATTCACCAGGCGGTCACCGATTCCGAGATCAGCCAGGAGATCGGCCTGGGTCGTGAGTTCGCTCACGTCGAAGCCAAGCGCTTCCGCATGCCACTGAATCTCGCTGAAGTTGACGTGAGCGGTCAGGTCCTGCCGGCCGACCCCACGATAGAGCTCGCTGGTTACGCCGTGCTGGTAGTACCCCTTGAGTGTTCCCTGCCGCCGATGATCACGGAACAGCTCGTCGGCGGGGTACCCATAGTCGATGATCATGACGAAGCCGTGCGTCAGCGTCTGGCTCAGCTCCCGCACCCATCCACTGATCCCTGGATGAAACTCGATTGACTCGCCGGGTTGCGGTGCGAACCGGTGCCGTTCGATGTAGGCGCTGACCTCGGGGTCAGCCAGCGGTATCTGATGCTCGTTGAACCAGCCGTCTGACCAGTTCACGGCGATCTCACGGAGACCGTCGTCCGTCATGATAATGCGGCGCGCCGGAAAGGCGTCGATGAACTCGTTCGCCATGACACATCCAGTGATTCCGCTCTCCGGCATGTTCGGTTCGAGGCGCTCGACATGCCCGCCGTGCGTCAGGTGCTCGGTCAGCTCGTCGCGACGAGCGCTGTTCAATTCCCGTGGTATGTAACGGGTGCGTTCGTAGAGGTCAGAATGTTGCTGGCGGAGTTCGGCGAGCAGTGGCCGGATCAACCGTCCGGAGCCGGCGCCGTATTCGACGATCGTGAACTCGTCTGGATGACCGAGCTTCTCGTCGAATCTGACGACTTGCGTCGCCAGGGTCGCGCCGAAGATGGGATGCGCTTCCGGAGCCGTCAGGAAATCGCCGGAGCGGCCTGGCGCGGGATCGGGTGATCGGTAGTAGCCGTGTTCTGGGTGATAGAGTGCAAGGTCCATGAACCGGTCAAACCGGATCGGACCATGTGTCAGAATCTCGTCGCGGATGATCGCCACAAGCTCCTGATTGCTTTCGCTCCAGAAATCATGCACGCTGGTCATACAGTCCATTTCCGTTTAGATGTCCGCAGTTGAGCGGTGATGATTCGCCCCGTAGAATCATCCCTATGAATATGAATGATTCCACGAACAACCAGAGACCGATAAGCGAACGACGTCTTGAACGCATGCAGACGGTGCTGCGACAGCGGCAGCCGGATCTGACCGTTGTGCTCGAAAACGTTCACGATCCGCATAACATCAGCGCCGTATTGCGATCCTGCGATGCGGTGGGCGTCTCACGGGTCCATCTCGTGTATACGTTTGAGGAAGAGCCGAAACTGAGCAAAGGGGTATCAGCGTCGGCGCTGAAATGGTTGGAGATTGAGCGGCATGACTCGATCGATGCCTGCTATGAGCGCCTCAGACAGAATGGCTTCCGGATTCTGGCGACTGCGCTTCGCGACGATTGCCACGATCTGCATGACCTGGATCTCACGGCGTCGACCGCGCTCGTATTCGGCAACGAGATGCGTGGATGCAGCGACGAGGCTGTGGAGGCGGCCGATGGAACGCTGCTGATTCCAATGATGGGAATGGTCCAGAGCCTGAATATTTCCGTGGCTTGCGCTGTTACGCTGTATGAGGCGTTGCGCCAGCGACGGGTGTCCGGCGACTACGATACTCCGAAGTTGCCCGAATCAGTCCGTTGGGAGAGACTTGATTACTGGCTTCGGCG
>SKTL01000365.1 GCA_007122555.1 Thermomicrobiaceae bacterium
ATACCAGACGGGAATCCGGTGACCCCACCAGAGCTGGCGCGAGATACACCAGTCATGGATGTTCTCCATCCAGTGGAGATACAGCGTGGTGAAGCGCTCCGGTACGAACTTGACGCTGCCGTCTCTGGCGACCTGGACAGCGGGTTTCGCCAGCGGCTCCATGCTGACGAACCACTGCTCGCTGATGAGCGGCTCGACAACGGTAGCGCAACGCTGGCAGTGACCGATCGAGTGGGTGTGCGTTTCATCGCCGACCAGATAGCCGTCGGCGTCCAGTCGTTTCAGGACACCGTTGCGCGCATCTGTGAGCGTCATCCCGTTGAACTCGCCGGCGTTCTCGTTCAACGTCCCGTCGAGATTCATGATGTTCACGCCGGGAAGCGTGTTGCGCCGGGCGATCTCGAAGTCGTTCGGGTCGTGATTCGGAGTGACCTTGACCGCGCCGGAGCCGAACGCCGGATCGCCGTGCTCGTCGGCGACGATCTGCAGGGAGCGGCCGATGATCGGCAGCGTGGCGGTCTTGCCGATCAGGTGCTGGTAGCGCTTGTCCTCGGGATGGACGGCGATCGCGGTGTCGCCGAGCATCGTCTCCGGACGAGTTGTGGCGACCTCGACGTACTGGTCAGAGCCGTCGATTGGATAGCGGAAGCGCCAGATCTTGCCCTCGTGGTCTTCGTGGTCGACCTCCAGATCGGAGAGCGCCGTCTGGCAGCGCGGGCACCAGTTGATCATCCGTTCGCCGCGGTAGATCAGTCCCTTGTCATACATCTGTTTGAACGCGGTTCGGACTGCGCGAGAAGGTCCCGGGTCCATCGTGAAGTGGAACCGAGACCAGTCGCAGGATGCGCCCAGGATCCGGAGCTGCTCCCGAATGCGACCGCGGTAGCGATCCATCCACTCCCAGACGTGCTCCAGAAATTTCTCGCGGCCAAGATCATGTCGGGTCAAGCCCTTTTCGGCGAGTTCCTTTTCCACAACCCACTGACCGGCGATGCCGGCGTGATCGGCTCCTGGCAGCCAGAGCGTCGGATATCCCTGCATCCTCCGTCGTCGAGCCAGGATGTCTTCCACTGTCACGAACAGCGCATGTCCCATGTGGAGCTCGCCGGTGACGTTCGGCGGAGGCATGACGATCGTGAATGGATGCTTTCCGTGATCGACCTCGGGAGTGAAGTAGCCGCGGCCGTCCCACCATTCGTACCAGCGGGATTCGACTGATTGTGGATCATATGATTTCGCCAGTTCGCCCGATCTGGTTGTGTCCGCCATGTTCGCTGCCTCCATTGTTCGCCGATACCCGGCTGGATTAATTGGGAAAGCCGTCCTTGTCTTCAAGGACGGCTGAATCTGCCGCGGTACCACCTTGCTTCGGACGGCTCACAGAGGAACCGGATCCGCGCTCGATCGCTGTAACGGGCGTTCCCGTGGGCGGTTATCCGGACAATCCCGGTTCACCGTCCAGCCTTGCAGGCGACTTCGATCACTGGTTACCGCGCGGAACTCTCAGCCGGTGATTCCGCGTCTCTGACGGTCCGCAGGCGATCTACTCCTCCTGCTCACAGGCGCGTCATATTGCTCTATACATTACTACTCACCGAGGACTCCGTCAATCAAGGATCCCATGTTCAACCGGTTCATGTGACAAGCGCTGGACCAGATTGAGCCGCCAGGTTTCTGTGGCCGCTACCGCATTGAAGGTGTATACATGGAACCCGACAGCTGGATACGGCTCCGAAAGCAACGGCTCGAGATCCCGCATGAGTTCTTCCGGGTCGAACTCGGCCGCGAGCATCATTCGCAACATGTTCCCCGGATTGCGACGAATGAATCGCAGCGAGTCTCCAACACCGACCTTCGACGCCATGGCGAGTAGCCGCTTCTGTGAAACCTTTCCGGGGACGCCGACGTAGACAGGCAGATGGACGCCGAGCGCTCGCGTCTCGACCAGCCAGTCCTTCACGGCATTCGCCGAGAAGCACATCTGGGTGACGATGTATGTGGCATATGCGGCTTTGGCGAGAAGCGCCTGTTGCAGGTCGCTTGCGGCTATACGCGGATGGCCCTCAGGGTACCCTGCAATTCCGATATCGCGAAACGGTCGGCCAATCGACTCGATCGCGACCAGCAGATCAAGCGCCGAGGCGAATGGCCCGGCGGGGGATGCTGCATCCCCCGCCAGAACCACAGTATCGGTTACTCCCGCGGTTACCAGTCGATCGATGAAGCCCGACAGCTGCGCCATGCCGCTCACTTGCCGGGCAGCGAGATGCGGGATCGCTGCGTATCCCATCCCCGCAAGGTTTTCCGCTGCCTGAACCGTGTGCTCGATCCCCAGCTTCGGAGATGACGTGATCGTTACGCGCGCGCCGAGCGGAAGGTTGCGAACCTCATCGTAGAGAGCTGCGACGGGAACGAGTTCGTATCGAAGGTTACTGAGTGCGGCTAGCAGAGAAGTTCCCTGCCACACCTGACCCGTCATTCGTCCCGCCTCTCAAAGTTGCAGCGCCTTGAGCTCTGCTGAAGCGCCCTTCGGAATGAAGGGAACCTGCGAGACGGTTGCTTTGACTGGACGCTTGCTGCGACCGGGCAAGTCGACCCATAGTTCGGTTCCGAGCACTTCGCGTATTCCATCTGCTTCCATGGGAATGTACTGCGTTCCCACCATTGCGAACGCGATGTTGCATTCCTTCTGAGGGGAGTAGAAAATGCTGGTGACGTATCCTGCGTATTCCATGCCGCCATTTTTCCGGTAAACGGGATAGAAGTACGCGTTGTAATCGAGCTGCTGGGCGCCGCCGAGTTCCAGTCCCACCAGTCGTTGTTGCACGCCGTCCTGCCGGATCTGCTGGAGCGTCTGCTTGCCGACGAACTCGCCAGTTTTCGGGC
>SKTL01000391.1 GCA_007122555.1 Thermomicrobiaceae bacterium
CGGAACAGAACTCCCGCTGGTCATGGCCATGATCACCAAAGGGCTCGATCCCGCCGGAGTGATCGCCGCGCTCGCCGGCTCCGGCTACCGGCACGCCCGCTCGCTGCCGCTCGCCGCCCTCCATCTCGGCATCGGCGTCACACTCGGAGTCATCTTCTGGGCAACCGGGCTAGCGTAACGGGATTAGCACGTCGGCGCCTCGTCCTCTACCAGCCCGAGCTTGGTCGTCCAGTAGACGCCATACTGGCTGCCCGGGACCTCCGCCCGCCCGATTCCTATCGTCTCATAACCTTCAAACAACATGTTGTCGTCGTGACCCGGCGACGCTCGCCAGGCATTGAACGCATCCTGCGCCGTATTCCGCCCCGCGGTCAGATTCTCGCCAGTCCCGTGCGGGTAGCCGGCAATCTCCGCGCGATCCTGAGGCGACAGACCTTCCGGGGTGTCGTGCGAAAAGTAACCGCGCTCCCCCATATCGACGCTGTGGTTGTATGAAGCGATGTTCAGCGCTTCGGAGTTCGCCAGTGTTGACAACCCGTTCTGCTGCCGGTACTCGTTGATCAGAGTCAGAAACTCGCGCTCCATGGCGTTCAAACAGTTCGGCTCACTCGCCAGCGTCGGCGTCGCGGTGGGTTGCGGCGTCGCAGTCGGGGCCGGTGTGGGCGTCGCGGTCGGCAGCGGGGTGACGGTCGGTTCCGGTGTCGCGGTCGGCGCCGGGGACGGCGTCGGCTGCGGTGTTGCGGTCGGCGCTGGGGGTGGCGTCGGCTGCGGTGTTACGGTCGGCGCCAGGGATGGCGTCGGCTGCGGTGTTGCGGTTGGGTCGGGTTCAGTCCCGTCATCGCCATCGTCCGTCGGGACGTCATCGATGTAGCGCCACTGATAATAGTGCTGCCCGACGTTGGCGGCTTCCACCTTCCAGCCGGGGTCGTTTCCGGGCGAATACGTCAGGCAGCGACGCTCGAAGCACTGCCCGAGCACGTGCTGCAAGACTCCGCCCACTGGCACAGACATCCAGTAGGCTTCCGTGACCGGAAGACCTGTCGCGAAAAATGGACTCTCGAACAGAGAATCATGACCAAACACTCCATGCTGATAGACCTCGCCGCTCGAGTTCATGAACTCCCAGAAGACGCTCGCCACCGTGTGATCGGTCTCCGGCACGTAATGCTCCGCGGTCACGCCGAGCAGCTCCAGGTCGCTTTCGTTCTGAACATCCCCGCTCTTGTCGATTGTCTGCGTAATCAGGCTGCCCACCGGCAGCGGAGGATCGTCCAGCACGGAGTTGAACGTCGCGTAGGTCGGACTGTTCGGATGCGGATCGCCAGCAACCTGGACGTCGGCCGGGGCGCGCTGCTCGAAGCTGGTGTCGCCGGTCTGCATCATTCCGGTAATGAGTTCCAGCGCGATAAGGCCGTTGGTGACATCCCAGGGCGGCTCGTCGGCCCGGTATGAATTATCTTCCATCCGGGACTTGTCGTTGTAGTGGACCAGACGCTCTCCACCCGGCGCGTCTGCATACGGCTCGACGAATGCCTGGATGTGCTCGTGCGGCCCCCACATCCAGGTTCGATTCACTCGACCGGTTGCGACCGGGTGATCTGTCCGCGCCCATGTGCGTTGCAGATGCGAATCATCCTCTGAACTCGCCCAGACGCTGACCAGCGGCAAGATCGCGATGATCAGCCCCGCCGCCACTATGAAGCGCAGCACAACGTAGAGCATAAGCTCCCCTCTGGCGTGGAATTGAATGCCGATGTCGATCACATTAGCCGAATCAACGCAAGAGGTCAATAGCCTGATTCATGACGGCTTTCCGGAGGGCAGCCGTACCGGGCGCCGCACCCGGAATGCGACGCCGGGCGCCAACACGACGTGTTGCGGCATGGACCGGAACACCGGAGCCTGCCAGGGAGGACTGCTATCAGGACTGCTGTAACGTGACCGTGTACTCCAGCCCCCGCTCGAACGGAATCGTCTGGGTGATGACATCGTCCCGCGCTCTGATCATCTCCAGGAGTGCCCGACAGTCGTGCGATGTCACGTTGTCGGTCAGGATGAGGCCGCCCGGTCGCACGCGCTCCACGACGTTCCCGAAATGTCGGGGATAGTCGTCTTTCTCGGCGTCCAGGAACACCATGTCGATCGTCTCGTGCATCGCGGCGATGTCGCTTCCGTCGCCCGTTTCGACCGTCGCGATCTCGCTCACGCCCGCCTGCAGGAGGTTTCGGTTCGCCTCCGCCGCCCGGTCCGCCAGGATCTCGGAACCGACGATCCGGCCCCCATGCGCACGTGCGGCCAGCGCCATCCAGATCGTCGAATACGCGGTCGATGAACCGATCTCGACGATTAATCCCGGCTGGATCGTTCGAACCAGTGAATAGAGAAACAGCCCCGTCGGCGCGGTGACATTACGGGTGCGTGCTTCGACGGGAAGCCCCTGATCGCGCTGCGACTGATCCTCGTCGCGGAGTCGCTCCATGACCGTTCGCGCTGGTTCAGCGGCGATCTCATGCTCCGGATACCTGACCACATTCTCCTCGTTTCGTCTGAAAACCGTTCACGCTCTCGTTCCGCGCGCCGTTATCCTATCCGGGCGCGCCGAACTGCGCGACCCGGAATCCGCGGAACTCCTGTTACGGCAGTATTCTTGCGATCGTTGACAAGGTCGACGGGTGCAGCCATCGCGGGGCGATCCGACCGGCGCGCGATGATAGCGAGGAGCGTGAATGAGCGGATACGATCCGAATCGGCGCCCTGACTACCACCATGACCCGTACTATGACTATCCGGACCCGGAAGAGGTTCGATATCGTCAGGCGGTGATCTACGGCAGAATCGCCAGCCTCGTCTGGTTCATCACCTTTGTCATTCTGTCCA
>SKTL01000080.1 GCA_007122555.1 Thermomicrobiaceae bacterium
ACCTGTCATCCTGGGCGCAATAAAGGATCCCGGCCCCGGAGGTGCAGCCGGTGCAAGGACTCGTTCGTGGCCGAGGGGGCGCGGCTCGATCTGGTTCACGATGCCATTGGCTGCGACGCGCTAGAATTGACCGGAGTGTTCATCTTCATCGAGCATCGGCGAATCGAGATTCATGCGACGTTTCATCAGCAATGCACCGGTCGGGTTCGTTCCAACGCTTATCTTGCTCCTGGCGCTCTTTCTCGCCTGCGTTGAATTGATCGAGGAAGACGGCGTCCCGCGTCCGGTTCCCGATCGCCAGTCAGTGCAACCAACGCCGATCTCGCAACCGGTGGACAACCACGAAGAATCCCGCCCACCGGGATACGCCGAGGCAATTCCTCCGGAAGACGTTCCGCCCGGTCCCGACCCGGCGGAGCTTCTATCTGTATCCGACATTGCATATGAACGCGAAAACGGAAGCGTTTCCGCGCTGATTTCGCTGGATACCGGCGGGATCAATCCCGAGTGGGGTCATGTGCTCGAAGTCCACTGGAGCGACGGTGAAATAACGACCGCCGCACCAAAGCGGATCGTGCTCGGGCGAGACATCATCGAGATCGCGGCTGCCCGCGACGATGGCCCGGATGACCTGTCCGTCAATGCGTTGTTCTTCGAGCGGGTGACGTTCGATCTCGGCGTTGATGAGGACGCGACGGTGTACGAAGACCGGATCGAAACCGAGTGGGGCGATTTTCCGGTGCTGGAGATCATCGAGCTGGATGACAGCTCTGGCGCGATGAACTACGCGGCGGCCGGGCGACGCGTGATCTACCGCAGCGTGCTGGATCATCACGGAACGTTGATCAACTTCGCCACCACCGCGTATGCCCGCGGCGGCGACCTCATCCCGGTTGATATGCAGCTCAGGTTCTCCACCGGTTTCACCGATGCGTTGCCGGATTTCCCCCTGCCGGCGGAGATCGGAATCCGGGAGATCGCCGGGAATGTGCTTGTCGAGGTTGAGTAACCTCGCGCGCTCCGGGCAGTGCTGACGCGGTCCCGTATCAGCCCGAACTGGTTTCCCGTTTCCTTGGCCGGCCGGGACGTCGTTTCGGCTCACGCGGCCGCTCCGGCTCGGTCCAGGCAATCCGCACTTCTTCCTTGATTCGCGCCCAGCAGCGGTCAACTGTCCGCCGGTGCACCCCGAGCACCCGCGCGATCTCCGCCAGGCGCAATCCGTGCCCGATGTAGAGCTCCAGCACCAGCCGGTGGCGTTCATCCAGCATCGCGCCGACTTCGGTCAGCGTGAAGTGATCTTCCGGATCAAGCGGCGGTATGGTGTCGTCGGTCTCCAGCAGGGGCAGCAACCGGGATGCCGACCAGCCCCGCTCGGCGACATCGACCGCCCGGGCGAGTCGCCAGGGGAACCGGCTGAAGAAGTACCCCGGAAAGCTCTCCTCTCCCGGCCAGGTATCGAGCAGATCGCAGAAGACCAGATACGCCTCCTGCTCAACATCTTCCGGCTCGCAGATAACGAGTTGATCGGTTCTGAAGCGATATCTCCGGACGAACCGTTCGATCTTGTAGCCGAGCGCCTGGTAGAGCTCGTTGCGCGTCTGTCCATCGATCCGGGCGCGACGAGCCATCCCGGTCAGGCGTTCATCAAGTTCCGGCGTTGTTTCGAAATCCCCGTAGGATCGTGATTCATGCGAGAGTGCGGACATGGTGGAAACCCAACCTTCTCAGCAGGCCGCCATCGAGGCTGCCTGCTGGTCGGCCCGGCCGGTGTCACAGGCGTTGCGAAAACCGGCCGTCGCCACGGGGCGCTCTGGCGCTCGTATTCTCTGTGTTGGCTCTCTGGGAGCTCTGTGATCAGGTCCGCCCTGTCGGCCCCCGCACCTCCAGCGTGTGCCAGGCCCCGCACCGCGGACACGCCGCCTGCATCCGATCCTGAGCGATGTAATAGCGATCCCCGACTTTGATCTCAATCCGGCCGGTCCGATCATAGATCGCCAGCAGAATCGGCGGGTGGATGCACTGGCAGACCCAGCGGATGCCGTGGGGGATCTGGTTCGAATCAGTCGCGCCCATATCGGCTCCTCGTCCCGTCGGCATCATCATCCCGGGAACGGGGTTTCGCCTGATCGGCCTTCTTCAGACTGCCGGGGCCGATCAGGCCCTTGCCGTGTCGCTCGGTCAGCCGATCGATCGCCTGGTTCAGCTGCTGCTGACGTTGTGTCTCGTTATCGAACAGCGAGAGCTGCAGCACCCCGGACGTCAGATTGGACATCCGGACGCCGAGCAACCGCACCGGCGCTCGCCGGGCCCTCAGCAGCTCCTCAACCAGCTTCTCCGCCACCGGCATCATCTCCTGATGGGCGTCAGTCGGGCCGGGTAGCCGGCGCTGCTTGCCAACCGTCTCGAAATCGCTGTAGCGTAACTTCACAGCCACCACTGACCCCTGTAATCCCTGTCGTCGCATGTCTCGTCCGGTCGCTTCGGCCAGGCGGTAGAGCTCCCGGCGGATCTCCTCGGGCTCGGTCAGATCCTCGCCAAAGGTGCGCTCATGGCTGATCGATTTGGCCGGCCCGCCACCAGGGTCGACCGGCTTGTCATCGATTCCCCGCGCTCGCTGAATGACGTGCTCAGTTCGCTTGCCGAAGATCGGCTCGATAACCGGCGCCGGCGTACGGGCCAGGTCGCCCAGCGTCCGGATACCGCTGGCGTGCAACCGTTCGACCGCTTTGGGGCCGATGCCCGGCATCTTGCCGACAGCCAGCCCGGCCAGGAACTCCGCTTCAGCCCCTGGCTCGACCACATAGAGGCCGTCCGGCTTGTCGACATCGGAGGCGATTTTGGAGACCATCCGGCTGGTGGACACGCCGAGCGA
>SKTL01000433.1 GCA_007122555.1 Thermomicrobiaceae bacterium
TCAGCCAGGCGCATCGATAGCGTCAGCCGTCCCTCTTCCACCAGAGCCATGATCGCGCTCACGGTGTACAGCTTGGAAATCGAAGCAAGCGGCCAGAGCGTGCCCGGTCCCGCAGGCATATCCGCAGCCGCCATCCCGAAGTACAGATCCGCCACCGGTTCGCCGCGCAGCCACACTGCCAGACCGGCGCCGCCGAACTCGCCCTGGTCGAGAAACCCCTGGATAACGCTGGATGCGCGACTCAATTGTTCAGACACGCGCTGATCGCTTCCACGAATATCGATCATCCGATAGCTATGTCGAGCGACATCATCGCCACAAACCCGATGATCGTCGCCAGCGTTACGCGATCTGTGTCCCCGGCTCGTTGAGATTCAGGGATCAGTTCTTCGATCACAACAAACAGCATAGCGCCTGCCGCGAACGCCATCGCGAACGGCAATGCCGGTTCGATAATCAGCACTGCTGCGGCGCCGATGAAGGCGGCGGGCGGCTCGACCGACGCAGGCAACTGCCCGTACCAGAACGATTTTAGTCGCGAGAATCCGTCGCGCCGGAGCGGCATCGCAACCGCCAGCGCTTCGGGCATATTCTGCAGACTGATGCCGATCGTCAACACGACCGCAGCGGCAATCGCGCCGTCATTCCCGCCATAGGCGGCGGCAGCTCCAAACGCGATGCCGATCGCCAGCCCTTCGGGGATGTTGTGAATCGTGATGGCTGAGACGAGCAGGGTTGCCCGTCGCCAGGTTGTCGACGGACCCTCCGCTTCTTCGGGGGGCCGGCCGGGCGCCAGATGCGGCAGAACCGCATCGATTAACCGCAGGAATCCGGCGCCGGTCAGTACGCCGCCGGCCACGACAAGCCATGCCGGGTAACGTGAATCCCCCGAGAGCTCAACGGCCGGAACCAGCAGCGAGAAGACGGCAACAGCGACCATCACGCCAGCGGCGAAGCCGAGCATGATGTCCAGCCAGCGTCGAGAGATCGAACGCGTAAAAAACACCAGCGACGCGGCGATGATCGTTGTAATCCAGGTGAAGGCTCCCGCCAGCACCGCCTGCCAGACAGGACCAAGTTCCAGAAACCAGTCAACCACAGTAAACGCGCTGTCCCCTTCCAATCACATCATCATCTTACGTGACATCAGGCAATCGCACCTTCACCTCGAATTAAGATCACAAGTTACCTGGTTCCGTATACTCTGAGCAGTCGGGCAATCGCGCCGACTCCGATGCGAACGATTCAACGTGCACGAGCACCAGGCAACAGAAAAGAGCGCACAGGTACACATGGAAACATCAACGCTCTTCACGGAGCAACGCATTATCAACGTCCCCGGCGTCACCAACCTGCGAGATATCGGGGGCTATCCGGCGGGGAACCGCTCATTGACCAGATGGAAAACCGTACTTCGTAGCGGTACTATGCACGGCCTGAACCTCGAGGCAGCCCATATACTTCGAGCATACAACGTTCGTACCGTGATTGATCTCCGCCGTCCGACGGAGATTCAGACTGACCCGCAACCCGATCTCGGATCGCCTGCGTCCGGGTTCAACTGCAGAAACATATCCCTGCTGACTGACGAGATCGAACAAGCTCGTCGCGACCATAATCTGCTGCTGCCCGATATCTATCAGTGGATTCTCGACCGTGCCCGAAACGAAGTGGGAGAGGCCATCAGCTCGCTCGCTGAACCGGGAGCATTGCCGGCAATTGTTCGCTGCACCGCGGGAAAGGACCGTACCGGTGTGATCATCGCCTTGTTGCTGCGCATCGCCGGAGTCCCCGACGACACAATTGTCTATGACTACGCGCTGAGTCAGAAGAGCATGGAGACCGACGAATTCATTACCTTCCAGCGAGCCCACATCCTGGCGCGCGGAAGCGACTGGGATTATTATCGGAACAACTTTCTGATCTCTCCCGCAGAGTTCATGCGCCAGACACTGGCTTATATTGACTCCGAATATGGCAGCTCGTGCGGGTATCTGCAGCAGGCAGGGGTCGACATTACCACTATGAATTATCTGCGCCAGGCGCTGATCCAGTCGCGATAATCAAGCGATTCGCCACGTTGATCAGTGGATGTCGACTTCCGTGGAGGCCGCGACGCTATCGCTGTTTCGGCGACTGACTTAACACCGTCACCCGGTCGCCTTCACCCAGTTCGAACAAGCGAACGCCCTTACTGGCGCGCGCCTGCTGACGAAGGTCGCCAACCGGGAGCTGACGGCTCTGCCCACTGGCGCACGAGGCGATGACGTCATCATTGCCAGTGACCGCAATTGCCGCAGCGATATCATCACCCTTCATCAAGCCGATCGCCGCCACTCCGGCTCCGCCCCGTTTCCGCAACGGATACTCGTCCAGCGCGGTACGCTTGATCTGCGCCTGTCCGGTCGCAACCACCACTTCGGTTGTTGTACCCGGGACGATCGGCGACACATTGATCAACGTATCGTCACCCTTGAGCGACATTGCGTTGACGCCCTGTCCGTCACGACCGGTCGCCCGGATCTCTCCATCGCCGAATCGCAACGCCTGTCCATAGCGGCTCACCAGCAGAAACTCGGAATCGGCCGCATTTCCGTTAACCAGGAGCGCTCCAGCAATCCGATCGCCGCCCTGGAGTTTCACGTCGTTGAGCCCGGCTGCGTTGACCGTCTGATACTCGGAGAGCGCGGTCTTCTTGGCGCGCCCCATTTCCGTAAACCAGACCAGGTACAAGTCGTCGCGGAACTCGCTCACCGGCACGACTGTCGCTAGTTCTTCATCCGCCTTCAAGCCAAACAACCGGCTCGCAGTCTCCCCACTGGACGTCCGGGTTCCGAGCGGGATCTCGTGACCGCGCGCAA
>SKTL01000108.1 GCA_007122555.1 Thermomicrobiaceae bacterium
ACCGCTCGGGGTCATGTCGATGAAGTTGGGCGAGCGCCTCTCCGAGGATTTCGAACTGCCTCTCAACGGCCGAGCGAAGCATTGGGTCCGTGATGTACTCCTCAAATGTTCTCCCCTCCGAGAAACGAACCAGAAGGCGAGCAGCCTGGCGCATGTCGTAGAGGTACTTGCGCGACTCAGGTTCCATAGACGACGGTCCTGGTTCGCTCTACGGATTCCCGAAAATAGGGGTTTATCGAGACTGAAGACTCAGTGACAAGCTCTATGGGGACCTGGAAGAGGTCTTCCAGGCTCGCGAGTAGCCCGAAGTACGAGTCGGCGAGTTCCTCAGGTGGCATTGACTCGAAAGAGACTACAAAGTCGAGGTCGCTGCGGTTCGGGTCAAATCGTCCCGCAGCGGCAGAGCCGAATACCTCAAGCCGCGTAACGCGGTATTTCCGGCAGAGAGCCTCAAGTTGGGGACGCTTGCTCTCGAGAGGCGACGCTGGCGCTTCCATGTGTAGATCTTCCTCAGCTTGTTTCGGTCGCCGCCATGAATAACGTACCATCCCCATTTTACAGTAAACATCTCGCGGCCCTCTGTGTTTCATGCCGAATAAATTGTCACCCTGACGTTGCTATGGGCTCCGCTACACCCCAATCAGCCAGGCCACCAGGCTAAAGTAGACCAGCAGGCTGGTGAAGTCCTTGATGGTGGTGATGAGCGGGTTGGCGCCGGGCGCATGGTCCAGCCCCACTTTAACCAGCAGCCACGGCAGCAGGAACCCGAGGAGACTCGCCAGCGTTGCGGCGACAAAGAGCGAGATGCCAACCGCGACGCCGAGCTCCGGGATATCGTTCGGGGCTCCCTGCCAGAAGTACGCCAGTATCCCGCCGAGGATGCCGAGAATCAGTCCAAGCGTTGCTCCTACCCGAACCTCCCGAAATATGTGACGAAGAAACCGACCCACATCGATATGACCGAGCGCATAACCGCGGGCGAAAATCGTCGTCGATTGCGTGCCAACATTGCCGCCGGTGTCCATGATGACCGGGATGAAGATTGCGGTCGCCGCGATTGCCGCCAGCACATCCTCGAACTGATCGATCACGCCGCCAACGACGAATCCCCCGGCCAGCGGCACCAGCAGGAAGAACAACCGGGCTCGCACCGGATACAGGATTTCTCCCTGCGTCAGCCGCTCACTGCGAGACATCTCCGTCGATGGAAGCTCTTCGGCCAGACCGGCCAGACCGTACATCAGCTCGGAGGCTTCCTCTTCCATCATGTCCATCGCGTCGTCAAACGTAATCGCCCCCAGCAGGCGGTTTTCCCGATCGACGACCGGGATCGATAGCAAATCACGCTGACGAAGGAGCCTGGCGGCAACCGAGCGGTGATCGGTTGCCTGCACCCGCAGATCCTCGTCCTGAATTAGATCGCCGGCGCTGGTGGATGGCGAAGCTTTGACCAGTCGGTTAAGCGGGATCATCCCCTCATACCGTCGCTGGCGATCGGTCACGAACACAACCGAAATCGCCTCCTCGGTCAATGGTGATCGCCGCACCGCCCGGAGTGCGTCCGCCGCGTTCGTATCCCGCTCCACCCGTATGTAGTTCGGGTTCATCGCGAAACCCGTGCTGTCTTCGTCGTAGTTCAGCAACCGGGTAACGCTGTCCCGCGTGTGCGGGCTGAGTTGCGCCAGCAATCGGGAGGCAACCTTGGCCGGGAGTTCGTCGAAGAACTCGGTCCGATCGTCCGGATCCATTCCCTCAACGATCTCGACGACTTCCGACTCGCTGAGCGCTTCGATCAGCGATTCCTGTTCCTCGGCCTCCAGCTCCTCGAAGACGTCGATCGCCAGGTCTTTGTCCAGCAAACGAAATGCGAGCGCCCGCTCGGCCGGCTCGAGTTCCTGGAGCACGCGAGCGATATCCGCCCAGTGCAGCCCGCTGAGCTCGGTCTTGAGCTCGTCGAGCCGTCGCTGCTGGATCATTTCACGGATCGGTTCGGTGATTTCGAGGATATCTCGCATAGGTAACACCTCTCTGCCGCTGCAGCGGTGTCACCCGGAGGCTCATGCCCGTGAGCCCCGATCACGCTTCGTCCGGGGCTACATCAGGAGGCGCATTCCGCCGCGCGACACCGCGGCGCCGTTCAATGTCGATAAGCGGTCTGTACTGCTATTACTACTTCCATCGGACATGGAGCCCGCGATCTCCTTTCATAATTCGCAAACAAAAAGACCTCCAACGCAGGAGGCCATTTCACTCACTCCTTGCCGCGCACACTGGCGCGCCCGGAGCGGAGACTGCCTTCCCAACGTTGAGCTTCAGCACTGGGGACCTAATGGATCCGTCTTAACGGTTCCGCATCTGCATTAGGCAATACCTTGATTCGATAATGCCTGTTCAACCCTTAATCGTCTCTCGACGGATCAGGGCAGCAGATGACGCGTTCCCCAGGAGCCTCACCTAACAGGAAGCATCGCTCTTCAGTTGCCACTCCCAATTCTAATGGTGAATGCGGTATCGTCAAGGAGTGTTGCGATCAACGCAGCCATTACGTAGTGATGTTACGTGAAGCATGAGAGCAACGCATGAACCACCATTTGCGGATCGACAATCTCCAGGCGCACTTCGTTCCCGACGGCAGCGCGACGACGTTGATGCTTGCGCTCCGCGGGCTGACCGTCGTCATTACCCGTGAAGGACTTGACGAAGTCATCGCTGCGCTGATTCCCGAGGAGCCTTTGCAGGTCGCCATCGTCGATCAGCCCGGCCGACTGGGCTGTCTGATCCAGCTGCAGGCCATGCGTCTGGGGTTTTCGGCACGGATCACCGTCGGGCTTTCTCCGTCCGCATCCGCGCCTGGAGCGAT
>SKTL01000322.1 GCA_007122555.1 Thermomicrobiaceae bacterium
AAGACGACGACGGTCAGGCTCCTCAACGGATTGCTCAAGCCAACCCGAGGTTCCGCAAAGGTCTTCGGGCTCTCCCCGACCGAAGGCCTTGCAGGAGGCGTCGCAGCTCGGCGAGCTTATTGTCTTGCCGGCCCGGCGATCTGGGGAATTAATGCGACGCTGCTGAAACTGGCGTTCGACCGATTCCAGCGAGAGCGATTACTGCTCGGTGGGCTGTAGAAGACGCGGTAGACCGGCGCCTCGGCCACATTCGGCCGAGGCGCCTGGGCTCTGCCAATTAACCGACGAGTAACCTAAGGAGTCTCCCCATATCGCCACATATCGTAGTGCTGGCCGACGTTTCCAGCTTCAACCCGCCACGCGGGTTCGTTTCCCGGAGTGTAGGTCAGGACCCGTCGCTCAAACGCCTGCACCAGTACCCATTGCGGTACTTCATCAACGTCCACAAATACCCAGAACGCTTCGGTGAGCGGCAACCCGACGGCGTAGAACGGGTTATCGAACAGGGGCTCATCCACGATCGCGCCGAATGGGCCATCCGGCGCCACCGGACCGCTCGAGTTCATAAAGTCCCAGAACACCGAAGCGATTACATGGTCGGTTTCCGGGGCGTAGTGCGCAACGAGCACCTCGTACGTGGCGAGCGCCTCTTCGTCACCAATTTCCCCGTCAGTATTGACGGTCTGGGTGATCGGGACCGCCGGAATCGTCGATCCAGGCGGCACTGACCGTACATCCATGAGATTGCCGAACGTCGCATATGTTGGTGCGCCCCCATCAGGATCCCCGGCGATGTGGACATCCGCCGGATCGTACTGCTCATGGTGGGTGTCGCCAAACTGCATCCGACCCGTCATCAGTTCCTTCGCAAGCAAGCCGTTCGTCACATACCAGAGGTCGCTTGGGTCCGCATTCGGATCGTTCACTTCCATCCGAGACTTGTCCCAGTACTGAACCGGTCGCATCTGGGCCGGGTGCTCGCGATACGACTCAGCGATAATCTCGGTCGCCGGCTCAGGGCCCCACATCCAGGTGCGGTCCGCTTCGCCCGTTTGCACTGGACAGTCAGTCCGGTTCCACGTGTTCAGAAAGGCCTCTTCTGCTTCTATCACCGCAATAGCGGGGATCACCGAGACTACCAGCAGCGCCACTGCGAGGATCAGCGCGCTTGTCTTGCGAGAACGAATACGTCTCACTACGTACCGATCCTTTCCTTCTTGCGCCAGTCGTGCCACGATGCGTGTGACGCTCACCTTGTTGAAGAGTAACACCGGCACGGTTACAGCAATCGTTGCAAGCGAGCTACGATCGTTACAGCTCCATAAGGGGGCGCCAGCTGTGCTACGATAGCCCGGAACTACAGTGAGCAGAAGCAATCAGGAGCAGGAATGGCGCCGACCGGCGTTCGTGAAGACCAGTACGGAGGTCAATCCGCGTTCACACTGGAGTCCGACCAGATGCAAGTCGTCGTGCTACCGCGCGTCAGCGGGAAGATCGTTTCCCTGCTCGATAAGGCGACCGGCGATGATCTGCTCTGGCATAACCCGGAACGCCCCTACCGCGAGCCTCGCTACGGTGATCTCTTCTCGGACTACGACTCCAGCGGTTGGGAAGACTGTCTACCGAACATTTCCGCTGGTCCATACCCGGAGTGGCCCTGGGAAGGGGTCGAGCTGCCCGATCACGGCGAGACCTGGACGATCCCGTGGGATGCCTGGATTGACGGAGAAGGGCTCGAGCTCTCGATGCATGGCGTCCGGCTGCCGTATCAGTTCCAGAAGCGCATCGATCTTATCGGCGGTCGAGTACGCGTGACGCACCGGATCAGTAATCCGACTGCTTATCCACTGCGCTACGTGTGGGCGACGCACCCGCTGTTCGAGGTACGGCCCGGAATGCGCATCGTGCTTCCCGACGGTGTGAAGATGCGGATTGATTCCTCGCTCGATTGGCGACTTGGCGACTACCTGACTGAGCTCGACTGGCCCATAGCTACGAATGCGCGAGGAGAAATGGTTGAACTCGACCTGATCGGACCATCAGAGCTCGGATTCGCCGATAAACTCTATACCGACCGGGTATCCGAGGGATGGTGCGGTCTGTACGACCCTGAACGCGGGCGGGCAATCGCCTTCAGATTCGATCCGGACGAACTTCCGTATATCGGTGTCTGGATCAATCAGGGTGGCTACCCGGGAGACGGTTTGGCCGGATACAACGTCGGCCTTGAGCCCTGTTCGGCATGGCCGGACGCCCTGGATGTCGCGTTCGAGCGGGGAGCCGTTGCGACAGTCGATGCAGGTACTCAAAACGTGTGGACACTTGAGTTGCAGTACGGCGAGGCCGATTCGGTTCAGGATTTGCTTGGCATATAAGGAACTTGGGAGGCTGATATGGGAAACCTTGAGGGCAAGCTCGCCCTGGTGACCGGGGCGGGAGTCGGCATCGGACAGGGAATCGCGATCGAGATGGCGCGACAGGGAGCAGCGGTTGCGGTGCACTACGCCGGCAGCGCCGACGGTGCCCGGGAGACGGTTGCGGAGATTGAACGGGCAAGCGGGACGGCGGCTCTCCTGCAAGCCGATCTGTCCCAGGTAGGCGAATCCCGGCGAGTCGTCGAGGAAGCGGCCTCGGCTCTCGGCGGGCTGGACATCATGGTCAACAATTCGGGCATCACCCGAGCGGTTCCGTTTCTTGAGACGACCGAGGAAACCTACAACGAGCAGTTCGACATCAATATCCGGGGAATGTTCTTCTGTTCCCAGCAGGCGGTCCCGCACATGCAGAAGCGCGGCGGCGGCAACATCATCAACCTGACCTCGGTTCACGGCGCCGGCGGTTTTCCGAATCATACGGCCT
>SKTL01000286.1 GCA_007122555.1 Thermomicrobiaceae bacterium
CTGGTTTGCTCGGACAAGGACTTCATTCTAGCATCAGCGACTGGCGCAGCCGGCGCCTTGCGCTACTGATGAACGATCTGCCGGGCTGGTGTATCCTCGCAGGAAGCGGCCACAACGGCCATCGAGCAGTTAGCAATTCGAGTGGAGAATCACATGACTTCTGATTCCGCGAAAACGCGCGTTGAACGCGACAGCATGGGCGAGATGCACGTTCCCGCCGGGGCAATGTACGGCGCCACGACCGCCCGGGCAGTCGAGAACTTTCCGATCAGTGAACTTCGGTACACCCGGCAGATGATCCGGGCGCTCGGCCTGATCAAGAAGGCGGCCGCTCAGGCCAACGCTGATCTCGGGTTGCTTGATCAGACGAAAGCGAATCTGATCAGGGAAGCGGCTCAGGAAGTTGCTGACGGGGAATGGGACGAGCATTTCCCGATCGATATCTTCCAGACCGGGTCCGGTACGTCGACCAACATGAACGCGAACGAAGTCATCGCCTATCGGGCGGCTCAGATCGCCGGCACTGAACGACCGGTTCACCCGAATGACGATGTCAATATGGGGCAGAGCAGTAACGACGTGATTCCCGCCAGCATTCATCTGTCAACGGCGCTGGCGATCACGGAGCTGCTGTTCCCGGCGATGGAGCACCTGATCAGCGCTCTGGACCGTAAGGCGGCGGAGACGGCGGAGATCGTCAAGATGGGCCGCACTCACCTGATGGATGCGATGCCGGTCACGATGGGTCAGGTCGTTGCAGGCTGGTCCGCTCAGGTCCGGCAGTCGCGTGACCGAATCAAGGCGACAATGCCAAGGCTCGGTCAACTCGCAATCGGCGGAACCGCGGTCGGAACCGGAATCAATGCGCATCCCGAGTTCGGTAGTCGGGTGGCCGCATATCTCGCGAAGGAAACCGGCCTTGACCTGCGAGAAGCGGACAATCACTTCGAGGCGCAGGCGACTCAGGACACCGCGGTCGAGGTCAGTGGACAGCTGAAAACCTACGCCAGCGGTCTTATGAAAGTCGCCAACGACCTCCGCTGGATGAACAGCGGCCCGCAGGGCGGAATCGGTGAGATCAAGTTGCCGGCGCTCCAACCGGGGTCCTCGATCATGCCGGGGAAAGTGAATCCCGTCATCCCGGAAGCGACGATGATGGTCGCGGCTCAGGTGATCGGCAACGACGCGACAATCACGACCGGCGCGCATCACGGGAACTTTGAGTTGAACGTGATGCTGCCGATCATCGGCTACAATCTGGTGCAGTCCGCGGAGTTGCTGGCGAGCTCGTCACGGGTTCTGGCGGATAAAGCGATTGCAGGATTCGAGGTGAACGAAGCGGCAATCGCTGACGTCGTCGAGAAGAATCCCATCATGGTCACCGCGCTGAATGCGATTATCGGATACGAGAAGGGCGCTGAGATCGCCAAACGGGCCTATGCCGAGGATCGGCGAGTCAAGGATCTCGCCCTGGAGCTGACGGATCTTTCTGAGGAAGAACTCGACCGTCTGCTTGATGCGAAAGATCTCACAACCGGAGGCATACGCGGAGGCGGGGCCTGAGCTGAATCGTTCGAGATCTGAGCGTTGACTATTGCGGGGCGTGAATATCGCGCCCCGCTTGCATTATCAGCGCAGGTTGCGTTTCTGCGAGTATCGACACGAACGATTGCGATTTGAGTCCAGAAATGTTGCCGGGCGAACGCCGGCAAGTTCAGGAGGCCGAGCGTGCAACTGTCTCGATTACTCTTTCGGAGCCTGGGGCGTCGTCTTCCCGTGGTTGATGGGGAGATTCAGCACGACGGGCTGAACGCGCCGGTGACGATTCAACGTGACGACCATGGAATCCCGCACATCAATGCCGGAAACGACTGGGACGCCTGGTTTGGGCTCGGCTTCTGTCAGGGTCAGGATCGCTCGTTCCAGCTGGAGAGCATTGCCCGGAGCGTTCGCGGAACGCTGTCCGAGATGGTAGGCGCGAACGGGTTGGCAATTGACCGGTTGAGCCGTCGCGTTGGTTTCAGACGAGCTGCCGAGACTCACCTGGAACATCTGGATCAGGATATCCGCGAGTCACTCGATGCGTTTGCGGCTGGGGTTAACGCCGGGCGAGAAGTAGGGACCAACCGGCGCGCCCACGAGTTTTCGTTGCTGCGCGCCGAGCTCACTCGGTGGACAGCCAGCGATACCCTCGGCTACCTCAAGCTGATGTCGATGATGATTTCGAACAACTGGGCGGAGGAACTGGCGCGCTATCAGATTCTGATACGCGACGGAATTGAGGCGCTGGATGCACTGGAACCGGGAAGTAATCCGACCTTGCCTGTTACCAACCCGCCGGGCGACTCAGCAATCCCGCCAGCGCTCAGGTTGATCGATGAAGCTCGCAAGGTCATCGCGGAGCTCGGACTTGAGAGCGGAGGGTCGAACAATTGGGTTATCGCGGGCGCCCGCACCCGTTCCGGGAAGCCGATCCTTGCCAACGACACGCATCTCGCCCCGGTATTGCCAACGCACTTCTACCTTGCCCACATCACGACGCCCGAATGGGGGATCGCCGGGGGCTCGTTCGCCGGGGCTCCGGGAATTTTTCTGGGTCATAACGGGCACGCAGCGTGGGGTGTGACAATCGGGTTTCTGGATAATGCGGACCTGTTCATAGAAGACATCGGCCCGGATGGGGCGTCGGTGCGGGAAGGCGACGAGTACGTTCCGTGTGATGTTCTTGAGGAGCGTATCCATGTGAAGGGCGCGGACGATGTGACCGAGCGCGTCCTCGTTACCGGTCGTGGCCCGGTAGTCGGACCGGCGCTTGATGGAAGTCCGGTTTCGCTGTCACTCTCCGCGACCTGGTTGTC
>SKTL01000453.1 GCA_007122555.1 Thermomicrobiaceae bacterium
GATCATTAAATATTGAGCATATTCCTCCTTGATACCTGAGCACCGAACAAGATATGATCTTAACCGACCAGGAGAAATACCCGGCTTCATTTTGGAGGATTGCGACAAAACGTGAATATTAAATCCGCCTGGACAGGGCATTTGCATATAATAATCCTGCTAATGATACTCCTGGCAGGAAGCTTTTATCTTCTCAGCCTGTACAATTACCTGCTTTTCCATACTTTAATCGAGTTCACAGGAATAATTATCGCTTTCACGATTTTTGTGATCGGCTGGAGCACCCGGAAATATTCCGGCAACAACATGATCATAATTCTCGCTGCGGGATACCTGGCAGTAGGCGGCATCGATATGCTGCATACAATAACGTATTCCGGCATGGAGATATTTCCCGGCCTAAATTCCAATCCCACCACCCAATTTTGGATTTCCGCCCGCTACCTGGAAGCCGCCGCTTTCCTTCTGGCAGCCTCATTCTTAGCCAAACCGGTCATAGTTAGGCCAAATGGTTTTTTATTAGGCTTTGTTGTTGCCGGCATGCTGCTGGCTTATGCAGTTTTCACCGGTTATTTTCCGGACTGTTACCTGGAAGGCCAAGGGCTTACCACCTTTAAAATTGCCAGTGAATATACCATATCAGCAATACTAATCGCCGGAGGCATTTTGTTCTGGAAAAAAAGAGAGCATTTGGAGAAAAACATTCTCAATATCCTTCTTTTTGCCGGTGCATTTACGGTTATGTCTGAGATCAGCTTTACTTTATATGAAGATGTCTACGGCTTCTTAAACTACCAGGGTCATATTTTCAAGCTGATCTCTATCGGCCTTATATTTAATGCCCTGGCATACCAGTCGTTTACAAACCCTTTCCGGTTTCTGTTCCGGGAAGCTGCAGAAGCTAATAAAAAATTATCGGATAATGAAAGAAAGTTCAGAGACCTCGTGGAACAGAGTCCCGATTGGATTTGGGAAACAGATCTGAATGGAAATTTTGTTTATTCTAATCCGAGAGCTAAAGAACTAACCGGATATAGTCTTGAGGACATCCTGGGGAATTCACTTTTTAGTTTTATGGTCCCTGATGAAGCCGGCAAACAGCTTGAATACTTAGCAGACATTGCAGCCAGGCGTATACCTTTCTGCCAAAAGGAAGGTACGATACTACATAAGAATGGGCATCCCCTTATCTTTGAATCAAACGGAAGGCCTGTTTTAAATGAGCAGGGACAGCTAAAAGGATATCGTGGCATTTCCAGGGACATCACCGAACGAAAAAGAACTGAAAATGAATTAATGCAGGCCAAGGAAAAGGCCGAACAGGCTAACCTCGCCAAAAGCAGATTTTTGTCCAGAATGTCTCATGAAATTCGCAATCCAATGAATGTTATTTTGGGTTCAACCGACATTCTTGCAAGTACCGATTTATCGCCTACCCAGAAAGAATGGACAGATATGGTTAGAGACTCTGCAGAGTCCTTACTGGGTATGATTAATGATGTTTTAGATTACTCTGAAGTTGAAGCCGGCAAACTTACCCTGAAAAAGTCTAAATTTGACATCAAAAGGGAAGTAGAAACCGCTGTTTCCCTTTTAGATGATCAGGCAAGAGAGAAAAACCTGCAGCTATCTTTTAAAAGCGAAGGTAATATCCCGCGAACGTTAATTGGCGATCCCGACAGGCTTCAACAGGTTGTCTCCAAGGTAGTGGCCAACGCAATAAAATTTACCGAAAAAGGGAAAGTAACAGTAACTTTAAAACCCGCAGAAACCAAAATGTATCGGGTAAAAAACAACCGGCGGGAGGGAGATCACGGTGTTTTTCCAATCACTATTTCCATCCAAGATGAAGGCATCGGAATTTCGCCTGAACGGGTTGATGCATTATTTCAAGGCTTTTATCATGAGAATGGAAATATTTACAACGAATCCGAGGGGCCAGGTTTGGGGTTGGCGCTCTCCAAAAATATTGTTGAACTTATGGGCGGTACAATGAGAGTTAAAAGCACATTGAATAAAGGAAGCACAGTCTATTCAACCATACCTTTCACTCTGCCCGACGATGCCGAAAACTTAAGCAAGGAGCCTAAAACTGAAAAAGCTGTCATCAGGAAAAAGCCAGGCAGGGGAAGCAGAAATCTAGAAATATTACTTGTGGAAGATAAACCTATGAACCAAAAACTGACCGCACACATTCTTGAAGCTAACGGTCACCGTGTTGCCATTGCAGAAAATGGACGGGAAGCTCTCGAACAATACCGGGCAAAGTATTTCGACCTTATTCTCATGGATATCCATATTCCTGAAATTGACGGCCTGGAAGCGACAATCCAAATACACTCAGCAGAACAGGAGATGAACCGCCGCACACCTATAATTGCCTTGACAGCATATGACACAAAGGAGGATCGGGATAGATTCCTGCAGGGTGGTATGGATTATTGTGTGACAAAACCAATTAACTCCGATAAATTAATTAATGCCTTGGAGGAAGTCATGGGAAACAACATTGACAAGCAGGTGAAGCAAGATATTCCCCGGGATGACATCAGGGAAATGCTGCACAGAATGGAAGGCAACACAGAGCTGCTCGAAGAGCTCCTTGAGATGTTTCTCCTGGATTACCATGAGGAGATGGCAGCCATAAAAGAGTCTCTTGAAAAAGGGGATACCAAAGCCCTGGCTGTTGCAGTTCACGGTTTAAAAGGAGAACTTGGCAACCTGGGGATAAAGTCTGCATATCTGATAGCATGTGAATTAGAGAAACTGATCAAAGACAACAAGCTTGAGGAAACACCCTCTTTACTTGATTCCCTGGATAGTAAGGTAAAAGGCCTGGAAAATTTCTTTTCACAGA
>SKTL01000105.1 GCA_007122555.1 Thermomicrobiaceae bacterium
AGCGCGCTGGCGCAGGGCGAGCTCGATGTCGCCATTCAGGAGCTGGAAGATCCGGTCGTCACCGGCGTCGGTCTTCCCGAACACACCTACCCGCTTGCGGCAATCTCGTCACTCTGCGGCAACAACGATGAGTGCCTGATCAGCTCTGAAGCCGCACAGGGCGCCAGAGCCCAACGTATGGTCGCCCGCGCGGTTCGGCCTGACGGGTTTCTCGTTCTGAACGCGGACGATCAGGCGGTCATGATTGCGGCCGAAGAAACCCGGGCGTCCGTGACGTTGTTTGCCCTGCATCCTGATAATCCGACCCTGCGAAGCCATGTTGACGAAGGCGGCGACGCAGTCTGGCTCGAGGGTAGTCAGCTGATCCTGACGCACGACGGTAAGGAGCAGACACTCGCCGACGTGTCCTCGGCAAGCTTCACGCTGGGTGGATCACTCACCTTCCAGTTGCAGAATCTCCTCTGCGCTAGCGCACTGGCCTGGCATATGGGCGTTCACCCGGACTCGATCGCGTCCGGCATTCGCACCTTTCGGCCAGACGTTGAACTGATGCCGGGAAGTTGCAACATTATCCACCACGACGGCGCAACGATTCTGCTGGACTCGGCTCGCCAGGTCTGGACCGTTCGATCGCTAATTCGGGGTATTCGCGATACCGCCTTCAACCGCACAGTGGTCGTTACCGACTGTTTCCCGCACTTGAACCCGGACCAGACATACGAGGCCGGGCGGCTTATAGGCCGCGTTGCTGATGTCGTGGTTACCCAGCGACACGACAATGGTTGCGACAGTCTGCCGCAATTCAAAGACGGTTTGTCGCACAATGACGTGCCGCCACTGGTGTTCGCGATGCCGAACGAGATCGATGGCATCGAGCGAGCAATGAAAATGCTCGACACTGGTGATCTCTGCTTGCTCCTGACACAGAACATTTCGGACGCAGTCTCTCGAATCAGGTCAATCTCGCGCCAGATTCGTGAGTCAACAGCGGGAGCCGACGCAGACAGACGGTGACGCTCGCCGCGGAGTTCGCTATCATGCGCATTGCCTGAATCTTGGCGACGAACCGCGCATGAAATGAGGACTCTCTTGGTAATTGACTTCCACACCCACACCTACTGGAGCGACGGTGTACTCTCCCCGGTTGAGCAGGCGCGACGTGCGCTAGTCAGCGGATACTCCGCAATCGGCCTTACCGATCACACCGGAGTCGGCAACGTCTCCCATCTGGTTTCAGAGCTCAAACGAGATCGCGATATCGTCGAACGATACTGGCCGATCACCGTGATTGTCGGTGTCGAACTAACCCACGTTCCGGCAGACGGAATCGCCGAAGCAGCGAAGGCGGCTCGCGACGCAGGCGCCGAAATCGTCGTCTTGCACGGCGAAACAACTGTTGAGCCGGTCGAACCTGGATCCGACGCCGCCGCGATCGACAGCGGTTATGTCGACTTAATTGGCCACCCCGGTCACATCACCGAAGACGAGGTCCGTCGCGCGATCGACAACGATGTTTTCCTCGAAATCTCGGCCAGGAGCGGTCATTGTCTGACGAACGGCCATGTCGCGTCTCTGGGTCAGCGGCTGGGAGCGAAACTGCTCGTTGACAGCGACGCCCACTCGCCATCCGACCTGCTCACCAACGATTTTCAGAGATCGGTTGCGCTCGGCGCTGGAATTGATCCCGGGTTGATGCAGAGCGTTCTTGAGGCCTGGCCGCAGGAGCTGTTGCAGCGCTGTCTTGCTCGTCGGGAAAGGTAGTCGCATGGACAACCAGCAGATTGCCGAGCTCTTGTCGCAGTTCGCGGATCTCCTGGACATCAAGGGCGAGAGCGGCTTCCGGGTGAGCGCCTACCGGCGAGGCGCAGACACGATCAAGCGACTCGAAATGCCCGCCCGGCAACTCCTTGAGGAGGGCCGCCTCACCGATGTAAAGGGAATCGGGAAGGGCCTGGCCGGAAACATCGCAGACATTCTGGAGCAGAATCGATTCCC
Source organism: Thermomicrobiaceae bacterium (assembly GCA_007122555.1). GTDB lineage: Bacteria > Chloroflexota > Chloroflexia > Thermomicrobiales > Thermomicrobiaceae > SLMJ01. The sequence goes on from SKTL01000105.1 coordinate 1,996, forward strand.
TGACCTGGAAGACCTTCAGGACGAAGTGCCGGCAACGCTTCTGACGATTCTCGCGATCCCCGGCGTCGGCCCAAAGACCGTCGGACGCTTCTACCGCGAGCTCGGAATCACGAACGTTGAACAGCTCGAACTCGCCGTCCAGAGCGGCGCAATCTCCGGACTCAAAGGCATCGGCAAGAAGCACGAGGATCGGATCACCGAGGGGATCGCGTTTCTTCGTCAGCGGACCGGAAGAATCTCGATCGGGACGGCGCTTCCGGTCGCCCGCAACCTGTCACGCGCAATTGCCGAATCGCTTGGCGTGCGTGTGGAGGTCGCCGGCAGCGTTCGCCGCCGCGCCGAGACAGTCGGGAACATCGACCTGCTCGCGGAGCATGGCGATCTGGATGCGCTGGCGTCACTGCTTGAGTCGGAGCTCGAAGCGGATGAGGTCGAACGAAATGGGGACCAGTCGCTGCTGGCGACGTTCGCGAGAATCGGCCAGGTGCGTGTCGTCATCACGTCCCCTGAGCGCTTGGGGACCGACTGGGTCAAATTGACTGGAAGCCAGTCCCACATTGGCGAGCTTACGTCCACAACTGGACTCTCGCTGGCGAGGACCGAAGCTGAGGTTTACGACGCGTGCGGATTGCCGTGGATCGCCCCTGAGCTACGCGAGGGCCGTGGCGAGATCGATTCCGCCAGGCATGGCGAGCTCCCAGACCTCGTCGACCTCGACCAGATACGGGGTGATCTTCATCTGCACTCAACCTGGAGCGACGGACGGGCGACGATCAGACAGCTTGCAGAGCGAGCTACTGAGCTCGGCTACGAATATCTCGCGATCGCCGATCACTCACACAGCCTCGCTATCG
>SKTL01000429.1 GCA_007122555.1 Thermomicrobiaceae bacterium
CACGATAACTGGTGGCAGACCGAGACCGGCGGGATCATGATCGCGAACTTCCCGTCTCTGGATATCTTCCCTGGCTCAATGGGTCGTCCCTTACCCGGAATTGAGGCCGGCATCGTTCAGCGGAATGACGACGGCACCGTCACTGAGATTACCGACTCCGGAAAGCAGGGCGAACTGGCGCTAAAGGCGGGGTGGCCGTCGATCTTTCGCGCCTTTTTGCACGATGAGGAGCGTTACCGCAAGTGCTTCTCTGGAGACTGGTATCTCACCGGGGACATCGCGACGCGCGACGACAACGGCTACTTCTGGTTTGTCGGCCGGGCAGACGACGTGATCAAGTCTTCCGGACACCTCATCGGCCCGTTCGAGGTGGAAAGCACGCTGATTGAGCACCCTCATGTCGTCGACGCCGGCGTGATCGGCAAACCGGATCCAATCGCCGGAGAAATCGTAAAGGCGTTTGTTGTTCTTCGTTCCGGGGTCGATCCATCAGAGGACACGTACATGAACATACTGGGATTCGCCCGAAAGCGCCTCGGGCCGGCGGTGGCGCCGCGTGAACTCGAGTTTATAGACAGAATGCCGGTGACCCGAAGTGGAAAGGTGATGCGGCGCTTGCTGAAAGCGCAGGAGCTCGGCCTCCCGATAGGCGATACCTCAACGCTCGAAGCCGGGATGCCGGAACGGCAGACACTAGATACGGAGGCACGATCATGACCGCTCACCAGACCACGATACCCACCACGCTCACGCGCGAACGGGGACATTTCCTGCTCAGTGAGATGCTGCGGATTCGACACTTCGAGGAGAAATGCGCTGAGCTTTACACGCTGACGAAGATTCGCGGCTTCGTTCACCTCTACATAGGAGAAGAAGCGATTGCTGTCGGCGCAATGCAAGCACTCACGCCGGAGGATTCGATCATCTCGACGTATCGCGAACATGGGCATGCTCTTGCCCGCGGAATCAACAGCAATTCCCTTATGGCGGAGATGTTCGGGAAGGTCGAAGGATGCGCACGCGGTCGCGGCGGCTCGATGCACATCTTCGATCAGGACACCCGGTTCTACGGTGGCAATGCGATCGTTGGCGGCGGGATTCCGCTGGCTGTCGGCATCGCCCTGGCGGACAAGATGCGCGGGCTGCCAAGCGTAACAGCCTGCTTCTTCGGAGACGGGGCTGTCGCTGAAGGTGAGTTCCACGAGTCAATGAACCTTGCCGCGCTCTGGGAACTTCCCGTGCTCTTCTACTGCGAAAACAACCTCTACGCAATGGGCACCGCGGTTGAGCGCGCGCAGGCTGAACCCGAACTGGTCAACAAAGCTGCCGGGTACCGGATACCGGCTGAAGCGGTCGATGGCATGGACGTCCTCGCAGTGGAGGAAGCAACTCAGCGCGCAACCGAATACGTTCGCTCGGGTTCCGGCCCGTATTTCATCGAGTTCCGAACATACCGCTTCCGCGCGCACTCAATGTACGATCCGGAACTCTACCGAGAGAAAACGGAGGTGGAGGCATGGAAGCAGTACTGCCCGATCGACATGTTTTCCGCGCGGCTACGTGAAGCGAACCTGCTCACCGATCAGGAATACGACGCGATCGATGCTGCGGCGCTGGACGAGGTCGAAGCGTCAGTGCGATTCGCAGAGGCGGGTGAGTGGGAACCGGTTGAGGATCTCACACGATTTGTCTACTCAGAGCCAGGCTCGAGCAAGGCCGAGGAGGCGCCAGAATGACCGTGGCTGAGAAAACGATGAAAATGACATTCAGACAGGCTGCCGGTCAGGGCATCCGTGAAGCGATGGAACGCGACGAACGGGTATTCCTGATGGGCGAGGATGTTGGACGATATGGCGGGTGTTTCGCCGTCAGTCAGGGGCTCCTGGAGGAGTTCGGACCGGAACGAATCCGGGACACGCCGCTCTCCGAGTCGGGATTCGTTGGCGCTGGAATCGGCGCCTCAATGGCGGGCATGCGGCCGATTGTCGAGATCATGACAGTCAACTTCAGTCTGCTGGCGCTGGACCAGATCCTCAACAACGCAGCAACGATCCTGCACATGTCCGGCGGGCAGTTCAACGTTCCAATCGTCATCCGCATGGCTACGGGCGGCGGGCGTCAGCTCGCTGCGCAGCACTCCCACAGCCTGGAAGGCTGGTATACGCATATCCCGGGAATAAAGGTGCTTGCTCCGGCCACACACGAAGACGTGCGCGGAATGCTCTGGCCTGCGCTTCTCGATCCAGATCCGGTGTTGATTTTCGAATATGCCGGGATGTACGCCGCCGAGGGAGAGCTATCAGTCGAACCGATTGCGGTCGACATTGAACGCGCGATCATCCGTCGTCCCGGAACGCACGTTTCGCTGATCACCTACGGCGGCACGCTCGCCAAGACGCTGGATGCAGCGGAGGAACTTGCCGGACAGGGTATCGATTCAGAGGTAATCGACCTTCGCGTGCTTCGCCCGCTGGACACCAGAACGATCCTGGAATCAGTGCGGAAGACGCATCGCGCGGTCATCATTGACGAAGGCTGGCGAAGCGGAAGTCTCTCTGCGGAAATCATGGCGCGCATCATGGAAGAGGCGTTCTACGATCTGGACGCACCAGTGGCGCGGGTCTGCAGCGCAGAGGTTCCGATGCCCTATCCAAAACATCTGGAGGATGCGGCCCTGCCGCAACCCAAAGATATCGTCCGCGCCGCCCGCAACCTGTTTGGAGAAACAGATGTCTGAGTTCCTGATGCCCTCCCTCGGCGCCGATATGGAGCGCGGGACCGTCGTCCGCTGGTTCATCAAACCCGGCGATAGCGTCAAACGCGGCGATATCGTTGCTGAAGTCGAAA
>SKTL01000021.1 GCA_007122555.1 Thermomicrobiaceae bacterium
ACGTATAGGCAGTCTTCCAGCGTATCGCAGGGCTGTTCCAGGTAGAAGGGCTCCGTGCCTTGCAGCAGGTTCAACGCGATCATCGCGTCCTGCAATCTCCAGCCTCCGTTGGCGTCTGCGATGATCCGGTCATCCGGCTCGACGTGCTCCAGAATCGCTCGCAGGCGCTCAGCGTCAGCCCTCGGTTCATCGCCGATCTTCACCTGGAAATGTCGTATGCCGGCGTCGCGACGTTCGCGAACCTGCCGGACCATCTGCTCCGGATCACCAAGGGGAATCGCTTCGTAGAGCAAGAAGCGCTCATTGACGACGCCACCAAGCAACTGAGCCACAGGTTGAACAAACGCCTTGCCGGAAATGTCCCAGCAGGCGATATCGATCGGGCTCTTGGCGTAGCCGTGACCGGCCAGGGCGGCGTCCATGAGCCGATTGATCTCCGCGAGGTTCAGCGGATTCGCCCCCAGGACCGCGGCGCCCAGCTCATGCAGCGCAGCGCGGGCTCCCTGGGCATGGGACGGCAGGTACGTCGTCCCAAGCGGGCAGACCTCGCCCCAGCCAACAACGCCGTCATCAGTCGTGATGCGAACCAGCGTGCTTGGCAATGCAGTGGAGCGCCGGCTATCGGACATTACATACTCGCCATGAGCGTATCGAAGGTCGAGTCCAAATACGTCTACGCGGCTGATCTGCATTTCCATCCCCTGTCGGACTAACTCGCCGGCCCGAGTACGTTCATCGACTGAATCACCGGACTCGACATCAGCGCATTCATCACGAACGAGCGGGCGGATTCAATCTGCTGCCGCATGACCGCCTCGGCGCGGTCGCCGTCTCCTGTGGCGAGGGCGTCGAGCAGCTCATGATGCTCATGGACCGCTTCTTCATTGCGATCTCCCAGCATATGGCTCAGGTGATTCAACCGTTCAGCGCGATCGAGCAGACTGGCCACGAACTCGGCCATGACCTCGTTACAAGACGCGCGCGCCACCTGAACGTGGAACTCGCTGTTCGACCGAAGGAAGTCCTCCGCGCTCTGTCGATCGCCGGGTTCATATTGCGCTGTTCCCAGTCGCTCGAGCTGTTCGATCTGGTCAGCCGACAGCTTTCCCGCAGCCAGCTTCGCCGCCGCCGGTTCCAACAGCAGCCGCATCTGGTAGACATCCTGCGCGTGTTTCAGGGTAATCGGCGCGATTGCATAGCGCTTCGCCGGTCCGACGTGAATCAGCTGCTCCTGATACAGACGTTTAACTGCTGCCCGCACCGCTGCACGACCGACGCCGTATTGCTCCGCCAGGAGTTCTTCCGTAAAACTCTGCCCCGGTTCCAGCGCACAGGTTATGATGTCGCGTTTTATCCGGGCATACGCGCGATCGGATAGCCCTGATGTTCGACCGTCTGTGCCGGCGTCCCGTGTCCTGGTTTCCATGTCCTGATTACTTCCCCTCGCGCCGAATCGCCCGAGTAAACGCAGATTCCCAGTATCCTAACCCAAAGCGCCACGATTGGGAACCCCAGTAGCCTGAACTTGTTGACACAGGCGACTGAAGATGCTAATGTCTGTTTCATCAATCTCACAAGATGGCGCGCAGCGCATCGCCGAACGACGTTTGAACAGGTCAATTCTCGCCGGTGGGGCCGCGTTTATGCAGTCGGATGCGGGTCAAGCTCCGGCTTCGCAACTAGGCAGCACCGCAGAGGGGCGCGAGATATTGGCGATCAGATTGGGTATTCAGCGTGACTAGCTATATTGCGCGGAGGCTACTCGCAGCGATTCCGAATTGAGGAAGCAGGAAGGTACTCAGAAGCAATGATCAAGGATCAGACAGCGCTGCAATCGACACTCGACGCGCTCCCGTGGAGGAATATCGGTCCGTTCCGGGGCGGCCGCGTCGTGGCAGTTGCTGGCGATATCACCGAACCAATGACGTTTTACATGGGCGCGTGCGCCGGCGGGGTCTGGAAGACCGAAGATGGCGGCATGAATTGGCGCAACGTCTCGGACGGGTACTTCAACACCGCGGCAATCGGCGCGCTGGCGGTCTCCGAAGCCGACCCGAATGTGATCTACGCCGGTACCGGCGAGACATCGATCCGAAATCAGGTTTCCCACGGCGATGGCGTCTACAAGTCCGAAGACGCCGGCCGGACCTGGAAGCACCTCGGGCGCTCGGACACGCGCTACATTGGCAAGATCCAGATCCACCCGGACAACCCGGACATTGTCTATGTCGGCGCGCTTGGACACGCCTTCGGGCCGAACGAGGAACGCGGCGTCTTCCGATCTGAGGACGGCGGAGCGTCCTGGGAAAAGGTTCTCCACGTCAGCGAGAAGACCGGCTGCCACGACGTCTCCATGGATCCGAACAACCCGCGAATTCTCTACGCGGTCGCCTGGCAGGTCCAGCGCTACCCGCACATCCTCTGGAGCGGCGGCGAGGAATCCGGACTGTGGCGCTCATTCGATGGCGGCGACACCTGGGAAGACATTACCCGGAACTACGGCCTGCCACAGGGCATTCTCGGCAAAGCCGGGATCGTCGCATCGCCGGCGCAACCTGGTCGCGTCTATGCCGTCATCGAGGCCGAAGACGGCGCGGTCTTCCGTTCGGACGACTATGGCGATACGTGGGAACGCGGGAGCGAACAGTCGCTTCTGCGGACTCGCCCCTGGTACTACATGCACATCACCGCCGACCCGGTTAATCCCAACGTCGTCTGGGTGCAGAACTATCAGCTCTGGAAATCAATCGACGCGGGCAAGAGCTTTGACAACGTACCTACGCCGCACGGAGACGACCACGCCCTCTGGATCGATCCGTACAACACGGACCGGATGATCGAGGGGAACGATGGCGGAGCCTGCGTGACGTTCAATGGAGGAAAGAGCTGGTCTTCCATTTACAACCAGCCGACCTCGCAGTTCTACCACGTGACCACCGACAACCGGTTCCCGTACCGGATCTACGGATCGCAGCAGGACAACTCGGCCATGTCGATCCCGAGCATCTCGATCGACGGGGCGATTCACGAGCGTGATCTCTTTGCTCCAGGCGGTGGAGAAAGCGGCTACATCGGGATCAAGCCGGACGACGAAGATCTTGTCGTCGCCTCAGGCCCAGCCGGTCGCCGCGCCTATAACGACATCATGACACTCTACAATCATCGAACCGGGCAGATCTGGAACAACACGGTCTGGCCGGAACTCTGGGGTTGGGGTGTTGGAGCCGACGAGCTCAAGTATCGCTTCCAATGGACCTTTCCGATCATGTTCTCAAAGCATGATCCGGACGCGCTCTATGTCGCAAGTCAATTCGTCCATCGATCCTACGATCTTGGCGCGTCGTTCGAGATCGTCAGTCCGGATCTGACCCGGAATGATCCGGATAAGCTCAAGGCGTCGGGCGGGCCGATCACGCGCGACAACACGGGCGCGGAAGTCTACTGCGTCATTTTCGCCCTGGAAGAATCCCACCACGAACCCGGAACGTTCTGGGCCGGAACCGACGACGGGCGGGTGCACATCACCCGGGATAACTGCCAGACCTGGGAGGAAATCACCCCGCCGGACATGCCGGAGTGGACCCAGATCAGCATCATCGACCCGTCCCCGCATGACCCGGCGACCGCCTACATCGCCGCCATGCGCTACAAGTTCGACGAGAATGACCCCTACCTGTACAAGACGAACGACTACGGCAAAACCTGGACGAAGATTACCGGCGGAATCCCGGATCACGAATTCACACGAGTCATCCGCGAAGACCCGAACCGGCGCGGGTTGCTGTACGCCGGAACCGAGACGGGAATCTACATCTCATTCGACGACGGAGCAAACTGGGAACGCATCAACAGCAAACTCCCCGTCGTTCCGATCTACGACTTCGTCATCAAGGATCGGGAACTGGTGATCGCCACGCACGGGCGCGGTTTCTGGCTCATCGACGATCTCACGCCGCTGCATCAGTTCAGCGACGAAATCGCCAAGAAATCCGCGCACTTGTATAAGCCGCGGGACGCCACCCGCTTGCGGATCTACGGGCGCTTCCGCGGCGAACCGAAGATCGGCTACACCAGCTACGCCCGCATCAGCACGAGCATTGCGCCATTGACCGGCGTTCGGAACAAGGACGGCTCGGTCGAGACGGTGATGCTGGACTCCGGAAAGAACCCGGAACCGGGCGTCGGCATCCACTTCCACCTGGGCCGGAATGCCAACGAAGTTGAGCTGTCCATTCTGGACTCGAACGGCGCCGAGCTGCGCCAATTCACGAGCGCCGACGGCCTGCTGCCCACATCTGGCGGCGCGCACCGGTTCCAGTGGGATCTGCGGCTGGCCGGCGCCGAGGATGTCAAAGACCCGGATCTCATTACCTGGAACAGCATGGGCCCGATGGTCTCTTCGATCGGCAAGGGACCGATGGTCGTCGCCGGCGAGTATCAGGTTCGCCTGACGGTCGATGGAGAGTCACAGACGCAACCGCTGACAGTTCGGAACGACCCGCGACTGGAGAACGATCCCAGCGATCTGGTCAAGCAGTTCAACCTGCTCATTGAGATCCGCGACACGATTTCCGGCCTGAACCGGATGATCGATCAGACAAGCGACCTGCGCAACCAGGCGGTTGCCTGGCGAGACCGAACCGCTGGCGTCGACGGTCGTGAGCAGATCGCCAACGAGGCCGAAAAACTGATCGCAGAGCTGGACGAGATCCGCCCGCAGCTGATCGATGTCAACATCTGGCAGTCCCAGCTCTACGCCAGCGGATTGCATGAGAAGCTGAACGCCCTGTTTGAATCAGTCGATAGCGCTGATCAGGCGCCGCCGAGACAGGCGGAAGACGTGTTCACGAAGCTCGGAGACGACATCGAACGGTTACAGTCGCGAATCAGCAACGCCGAACAGGCGGCAGGAGCGCTTTCTCAGCAGATCAATGCGGCTGGAATCCCTATAATCAGTTCCAGGCGCTAGCGGAAGGCCGACAGGCACTCCGCTGCGTCCAAGTTCCGCGCGGCAACGCAGGGGTGTATCCCTGTCACACGACACATGAAAGGCAGACGCTATGCGAGGACCCTTCAAGACCGAGCAGCCGCTCGATTTCTCGATTCCCGAGAACGAGCAGGGCATACGCGAACAGATCAAGAAGGTCGAAAAACAGCTCGGCAAGGAATGCCCGCTAGTTATCGGGGGCGAAGAGCGCACGACCGGGAACTGGATCACCTCGATCAACCCGGGAAACACCGATCAGGTGGTCGGCAAGGTCGCCAAAGCAGGCAAGAAGGACGCGGAAGACGCGATCAAGGCGGCAAAGAAGGCGTTCAAGACGTGGAGCCGGATGTCCGCCACCGCGCGGGCGAGCGTCCTCTTCAAGCTCGCCGGGATCATACGCAAGAACCGGCTTGAGCTCGATGCCTGGCTCGTCTACGAACTGGACAAGCCATGGGACGAAGCGGACGGCGAAGTGGCCGAAGCGGTCGATTTCCTGGAGTGGTACGCCCGCCGGGCGCTCGATCTCGAGAAACCGTACGATCTCGCCAGCCACCCCGAGGAAGCGAACGAGCTGCTGAACCGACCGCTCGGTGTTGGCGTGGTCATTCCGCCCTGGAACTTCGCCTGCGCCATCTACACAGCCCTGACGATGTCCGGCGTTGCGGCTGGAAACTGCGTCGTGCTCAAGCCAGCCAGCAACACCCCGGTCGTCGGCTACCGAATCTTCCAGATGATGCAGGAAGCCGGAGTGCCGGATGGCGTCGTCAATTTCCTGCCCGGTTCCGGCGACGAAGTCGGCGATACGCTCGTCGAGCACCCGGAGACGCGTTACGTGGCGTTTACCGGTTCCAAGGACGTCGGCGTCCGGATCTACGAAAACGCCGCCAAAGTCCAGCCGGGACAGCGCTGGCTCAAGCGCGTTGTCGCCGAAATGGGCGGCAAAGACGCGATCATCGTCGACAACGAAGCGGATCTCGACGCCGCGGCCGACGGCATTGTCTCCGCCGCGTTCGGATTCGCCGGTCAGAAGTGCTCCGCCTGCTCGCGGGCGATCATCCATCAGGATGTCTACGACGAGGTCGAAAAACGTGTTGTCGAACTGGCGAAACAGAACGTCAAACTCGGAAACGCCGCCGAAGGGAACTACACGCTCGGCGCGGTGGTCGACGAAAAGCAGTACAAGCAGATCCTCGACTACATCGACGTCGGCAAGAACGAGGGCAAGCTGCTGCTCGGCGGCGGCAAGGCCGAGGGACGCAACGGCTACTACATCGAGCCGACCATCTTCGGCAGCGTCGACCGCACGGCGCGGGTCGCCTGCGAGGAGATCTTCGGCCCGGTCCTGGCGCTGGTCAAAGCGAAGGATTACCAGGACGCGCTGGACATCGCCAACGATTCCGAATACGGGCTGACCGGGTCGGTCTACTCGAAGAACCGGGAGAAGCTGGAACAGGCCCGGTACGAGTTCGACGTCGGCAACCTGTACTTCAACCGGAAGTGCACCGGATCGCTGGTGGGGATTCACCCGTTCGCCGGCATGAAGCTCTCCGGGACGAATTCCAAGGCTGGCGGCCCGAACTACCTGATGAACTTCGTCGAAGAGAAATCCGTTTCCGAGGTGGTGGGGTAGACGCACTCACCCCTCCGGCCCCTCTCTCCCAAAACTGGGAGAGGGGGAGCGGGGGTGATGGCGAACATCAACATCTACCAGCAAGTCTTGCAGCGTGCAGGGTCGCACGACTCTGTGAGACCGGTTCGGACCGACAGTATCGTCGGCCCCTACGAATGTAGAGGCTCGCCGGGGCATCGGGCACACCGAGAAGGGAACCAGGTTTGTCGTCCAACGGTCAGGGACCGATTACAGAGCCAGCCGACGGACGCTGGTCGTCAATCAACGGCATCTTCCGCAAGGGCATCCTGCTGGCGACCAGCAACCGGCTTGTCTCCAGCGGTGTCAAGCGCTTCGGCATGCGGCTGGGAGCCGGAAACTTCGTCGCCGGGGAAGACCTCGATGCGTGCATCCAGGTCCTGAAAGCGCTGACAGATCGCGGCTTTCACACCAACACGACCCTGCTCGGAGAGCACGTGACAGACGAGCAGATGGCGTCCGACGTCGCCAGCGAATACATCCGGATCCTCGACCGCATCGATCAGGACGAATGCCGGACCAACATCGCCCTGAAACTGACCCATCTCGGACTCGATCTCGGCGAAGAGGTCGCCTATCGCAACGTCGAGCGGATCGTCACCCACGCCGAAACACTGGGCAACTTCATCCGGATCGATATGGAAGAGTCGGACCGGGTCGATCCCACCATCCGCATCTTCAAACGGCTCCGCGCTGAGGGTCTGGAGAACGTCGGGACGGTCTTCCAGTCCTACCTCTACCGGACAGACGACGACATCAAGAACCTGCTCGACCTCGCCCCGAACCTGAACCTCCGCATCGTCAAGGGCGCCTATCTGGAGCCAGCCAGCGTCGCCTACCCGGAGAAAGTGGATGTGGATCGCAAGATGATCGAGCAGATCGAGACGCTGCTGGACAACGACTGCTACGTCGGCATCGCCACGCACGACGACCGGATCATCGACCACTTCAAGGAATACACCGAGCAGCACGGCATCGGACGAGACCGGTTTGAGTTCCAGATGCTCTATGGCATCCGCACCCAGTACCAGCAGGAACTGCTCGATGAAGGCTACAAAGTGCGCATCGCCACCCCGTTCGGCCCCGAATGGTACCCATACCTGATGCGCCGCCTGGCCGAACGCCCGGCCAACCTGCTCTTCCTGGCGAAGAACGTCGTGCGGCGGTAGCTGCTCGATTCATACCCGGTCGAAATTCTCTGTGGTTTCCCCGAAGTACCCCTGAGGGTCGCCCTGTCCTTTGAACTCACTCAGGACATTGTCACGCTGTCAAGCTCCTGAGGTCATGAATCCAAGTGCGATGCGTACTATTGCATTCTTCCTATCCACGCATTAGACTGTACATACAGTGCAAAATCGCGGTATCTGTGCACGTTTGCCCGAGGTGCTGCAGGTCAGTATCGCTGGCAACGCTCCGGGATTATTCGAACATTGGTGAAACAATGTTTTCTCCCTGGACAACGAGGCAAAGGCTGTCGACATTTTGCGGCGTTTTTCGTACTTCGTCCGTAGTCCGAGGCGCCAACTGGAGACATCGACGTAGCTATCGCTTATCCGCCTGATCGGAGATCCAGATTGGTCATCTTTAGCAGACTTATTCGCCCGGTAACCATCATCGGCGTTGCGGTGCTGATGGTCCTGGCGGCAAGCGCATATCCAGGCATCGGAACTGCTCAGATCGCCCCGAACCTCGGGACAGCGGAAAGCTTCGCGGTTCTTGGCGGCCAGTCAGTGACGAACACTGGCCCGAGCGTCATTCACGGAGATCTTGGCGTCAGTCCGGGGAGTTCAGTCACGGGCTTCGACGACCCAGGAGGGCCAGGAATTGTTAATGGAACGATTCATATCACAGATCAGGTTGCGGGGCAGGCACAGGCAGACGCCCTCCAGGCATATAACAGTCTTGCGGGACAGGCGCCGACCCAGGATTTGACTGGCCAGGATCTGGGCGGGTTGACGCTCACTCCCGGCGTTTACAGTTTCTCATCGACTGCGGGATTGACCGGTGAGTTGACGCTCAACGCCCAGGGCGATCCCGCCGCAGTGTGGATCTTTCAGATCGGAAGCGGGCTCACGACCGCCACCGACTCTTCCGTTACTGTTATCAATGGATTTACGAATTCTCACTGCAACGCCTTCTGGCAGGTTGGTAGCTCGGCTACGCTTGGAACGAACACCTCGTTCCAGGGGAGTATTATCGCGGACGCAAGTATTTCGCTGGTAACCGGAGCCACGATCGACGGAAGAGCCCTGGCGCTAAACGGCACCACAAGTCTGGACACCAACGAAATTGACAGCCTGGAATGCTTGACGCCGGTCGACGACGACACTGTTTCCGACGATACTCCGTCCGATGACACGGTTTCCGACGATACTCCGTCCGATGACACGGTTTCCGACGATACTCCGTCCGATGACACGGTTTCCGACGATACTGTTTCCGACGATACTGTTTCTGACGACACCGTTTCCGACGATACGGTTCCCGTTGACGACACCGCTCCTGTCGATGACACCGACGACACGGTTCCTGTCGACGACACCGCTCCTGTCGATGACACCGACGACACGGTTCCCGTTGACGACACCGCTCCTGTCGATGACACCGACGACACGGTTCCTGTTGACGACACCGCTCCTGTCGATGACACCGACGACACGGTTCCTGTTGACGACACGACGCCAGTCGATGACACCGACGATACGGTTCCTGTTGACGACACCGCTCCTGTCGATGACACCGACGACACGGTTCCTGTCGACGACACCGCTCCTGTCGATGACACCGACGATACGGTTCCTGTTGACGACAATGGGAAGATTACATTCCCCAAGACAGGTACTGCGGGATTTCTGGGAGATGGCTTCGAGCGGGTAATCGCTCCATCCAGTCTCCTGCTCGCCGCCGTCGTGCTGCTGGTCGGCGCCGGAGCGTATCTCCAGACGAACCGACATCGCTACGAGTAACGTACACGTCCATGATGAGTATGTAGCTGGATGTTGAGGCGGGGCTCCCGTTTTCGGGAGCCTCTTCAACAACCAGCCGGAAGATCACATATGTCCACCGCGCCGCGCAACGCGAGACAATCCGGGATTACGGCCTTCCAGTGGGTGGCTGGATTATCGCTGCTCATCGGAATCGGTGCGGGCGCGATCGTGCTCGTCATTTTGTTCAGTAACGCTCCTGCGCCGGCAGAAAGCTCACTCGTTCAAGGCCCAGTAAGCAGCACAGCAACCTCTGAACCGACCGATCAGGCCCTCCTGGCGGCTAACGACGAACCGTCAGAGAGCACTGGTGCGGAGACTCCGGAGGACACGCCCGCCAGCACCCCGGACACTGCAGAGCCCAACGTTGAACCGACCCCGGAGAGTGACAGCGCGACGTTCGCAGAGTCTCCGCCTGCAACAGCGACGGCGACTTCAGAATCTGAATCCTCCGGGAGTGAGGTTCAGGACGTCTCCGAATCCGGGACGTCTGATCCGGCCGCACCAACCGGTTCGAACAAACAGACGACGCGGATCGAAATTCCGGCGATCGGAGTTGACGCTCCCGTCGAGGTCAAGAGCATCGATGACAACGGCGTTATGGAAAATCCGAGTTCATCGGAATCCGTTGCCTGGTACGACTTCACCGCTCGCCCGGACGATCAGGGCAATGCGGTCTTCGCGGGTCACCTCGACTATGATGGGGTAGGCCCCGCGGTGTTCTGGGAACTTGGGTCAGTGTCGCTCGGTGACGAGGTCAACGTAACCCAGGGGGATGGCAGCATCATCAGGTACCGGATTACTGGGGTTCGGTCAGTTCCCGCGGACGCCGACGCCAGTAATATCGTCGCCACAGGTGACGTCGCAAAGATCACGATTATCACCTGCGACGGAAGTTTCGATCCCTCCAGCCAGGAGTACGATCAACGCATCGTCGTGACAGGCGAGCGAGTCGGGTAGAGATTCGTTTCGGGATTCCGCGCAACTCAGGCCCGGGTCGTGAGGGCATAGCGTGGTGCGGATCGGATGGAGCACTCGGCTACTCCATGAACGGGAGTTCAACCAACTCCGCCTCGGCCGTACCCCGCGGATGCCTGACCCTGACGCTCGTACCGATGGCGACACTTGACCGAACGACCGCATAGCCGATCCA
>SKTL01000098.1 GCA_007122555.1 Thermomicrobiaceae bacterium
TCGCCGTCCCAACTCGCGCCGGAGTCGTCGGTTCCGGCCCAGCTGTGTAAGGCGAAGTCTTCGTGCTGGGACGGGAGGTACTCCATGACGCTGCCGTCACCTTCGGCGCGCCGCCACCAGCCTTCGAAGAAATACTCGAAGCCGTCGTCCTCGTCGCCATCCCAGTTGAACTGCAGCGTATCGCCATCCTGATCGCCGCTCAGGCCGCCCGGTTCAGCGGCGGCGTCGGAGAGTTTCCCGGCGACTCGTCCCCGGAGCTCGTTGTTCAGAAAGTCGTACAGCCGGTTTCCCGGGCAGGCCGTGGAACCGCCGGACCCGTCGGCATCCTGATGGCCAACGCAGTGTTGCAGCGGTCCCTGATGCCAGACGCGATCCGAGCGCAGGAAGTGCGATTCGCCTTCGGGGTCGAGATAGTGGCGGCCGCACTCGAAGGCAACCGCCTGAACCAGTGCGTCGTAGGCCGCATCGCTCCAGGTTCGGTCCCACTGGCCCTGCTGGGAGTTGCCGATCGCGGCGATGGCGCTGGTTCCGTAGTTATAGGCGAATGCGTGACCAGCCTCGACACCGTTGCTCAGGACCTCCCGACCATCCGCACCGTCCCGGCCGCGGCGACCCTCATAGACGTTGCCGAACCGGTCGACGAGCATCTGGTAGCCGATGTCTCCCCAGCCGAGCTCGTAGGCGTGATAGGCGTGAATCGCCCGCACCTGGGCGGCGCCGTCGTTGTAGTTGTTACTGGTCGCGGTGTGGTGCAGGAAGATCTTCTTGACCGGCACGAAGCGAGGTTCCCAACTAGTTGGTCCCTGATCTTCCTCGTCAAGCCAGCCTTCCCGCGTGACGACTTCCAGAGCTACGCCCGCCTCATTCTGCAGGGTGAGACCGGTCGGGACGTCGCTTGCCTGCGCAGTGGCGAAGAATCCGGATTCGCTGCCGGCGTCGTCACTCGATGCGTCGATCGCCGTGAGCGTCATCTGGTCGAGCGCTGCGTCCTTCTCGCCATTGAACTGCACCTGATACTGGAGAAATGCCGGACCGTCAAGTCCAACCAGCGAGGCGAAGACCTCGATTTCGTCACCATCGAGGTCGAGACCTTCCGGCGTCGGACCGTGAACCGAGATCGCTTCATCATCGTTCAGATCGGCGATCGCCTCGATATTCACCGGTTGCCACTGGGTCCAGCTCTGCCCGTTGGCGCTGCTGCGGACGCTGACGGAGAGATCGGATGGTCGGGCTCCCCGAGACTTCCAGTGTAGTCCGACATGCGTTGGCGGGAACGGCGCGTTGATGACTCGGGATTGAAAGCTCGCTCCGTTGTTCCCGTGAACGTCAGCGTTCGGCCCCTCGCCTCGTATTCCCGCTCCACTGGCTGATCCAGCCGCAAAATCGGCGCGCGACTGATCAATCACGTTCTCCAGGCGAACGCGTTTGCCCGGTCGCTGGTCGTGGCGTGTGGCGACGACCGAGAGATCGCCCGATGGCAATACGGCAGCTCCGGCGGCGCCGAGTCCGAGGGCGGCGGCCCCTTTTAGCACGTCGCGACGACTGTAGCGGTGTGAAATGCGGGAATTGCGTGGCATCCAGGTCTCCGTTTCGGTGGTTCAACGCCGGTTGACGATCAAGCGTCCTTACTTAGTCCCGTGTACTCTTCACATAATACCGGATTTCGGGCGTACATGCGAATACGAAAGTTTGCGCAATACTTTGGTGCTGGCTAATTGGAAGTGGTGTGCCGCTTTTTTCGGGGGCCGGGAATCATACCTGATTCGCCCAAGAGAAATCAGGGAGTATTCTGTGTAAGTATGGGAACGTGGTTCGTGATCGGGCGGGAGAGCTGGAATGACTGGTATAGCGGTTGAGACGATCTACGGCATCGATGCGGCGAAGCGTGGTTGGGTGGTGGCTCGGGCCTCCCCGGACCTGCGCGATGTCTCCCTTCATCTCATACCAGAGCTGGAGCCGCTCTTCTGGCGCGTCGTGCGGGATGACGGCCTGCTGGCGATCGATATCCCCATTGGGTTGCCTGACTCAGGTCCTCGCGCGTGCGACCGGGAAGCGAGGCGATTGCTGAGACGTCCCCGCGCCAGCAGCGTCTTCCCCGCGCCGGTGCGTCCGGCGTTGCACGCGACATCGTATGAGGAGGCCTGTGACCTCAGTTTCCAGGTGTCCGGCCGGAAACTCTCCCGACAGACCTATGACGTGCTGCCCCGACTGCGGGAAGTCGACTCGCTCCTCTGGGTCGAGCGTCAGCAGCGGGTCTTCGAGGCGCACCCGGAGCTCAGCTTCATGATGCTTGCCGGGACCGCGCAGGGTCTGGCGAGCGGTAAGAAGACGTCCGCTGGAAAACGCGAACGCACTGAGATCCTGCGCTCCTGTTTTCCCGATTGCGATCTGGATCACCTGATTCGCGAGACGGCGGGACTCGCCCCGCTGGATGATCGACTGGATGCGCTCGCCTGTCTGGGTACCGCGAGCCGGATCTGCGAGGGCTCGGCGGTTCGGCTGCCCGGGAACCGGGTCGAGTTCGACGCGCGGTCTCTGCGGATGGAGATCTTCGCCTAGACCGTTTCTTTTCATCGGCGCCGCGAATAGCCGACTGCGATGTGAGGTGCGTAGGAAGCTTCCCTAGGGAGTGTGGATTGCGCCAGCGGAAGTAAGGAGTGCTTCGGAAGGACGGTGGAGCCCTCCCGAAGCGCTTCGCAGTTGTGCTATGGCCGCTTGTGTTTACGCGTTTTCCAGCCAGCAGTTCCAGAGGAACGATCCCTGGATAATGAGCGGCTTGAATCCTTGCAGTTGCCTGGATCGCGCGTAGATCTGGTAGATATCGCCCAGCTTGATCA
>SKTL01000497.1 GCA_007122555.1 Thermomicrobiaceae bacterium
CACCCAGATCATCGAGGTAGCCCTCACAGTCATGGCCGAACGTACGCGCCGGGTGTCAACGGGTGAACTGAACAGGTTGATCAAGGATCTGGTGAATCGCCATCCGCCGCCCTCTCGTCCGGGCAAGTGGGTTAAATTCTATTACGCGACTCAGGCGGCGGTGGAGCCTCCGACGTTCATTATCTTCACCAATGAACCGGAGAACGTACACTTTTCCTATCGGCGTTATATCGAGAATCACATTCGAGAAGCGTATGGATTCCTGGGAACGCCAATCGTGCTGCGGTTTCGTCATCGGAAGGGTCGCGAGTAAGACTATGCTCGAAGCGTGTGTTCAAGGGCGTGGCAACGACTGTGCTAGACTCAGATGATGTGTGGAGTCACGTAGCGAAACGATTCAGGAGGTACGAATCATGAGTGAGCTACGACGCACGGATCCGGCAATTGCTGACATGATCTCCCGTGAAGGTGATCGGCAGCGTGAGACGATCGAATTGATCGCCTCGGAAAACTTCACCAGTGGTTCAGTGATCGAGGCGATGGGCTCGGTGCTGACAAACAAGTACGCCGAAGGATATCCCGGCAAGCGCTACTATGGCGGGTGCGAGGTCGTCGACGAAGTCGAGAATCTGGCGCGTGACCGCGCGGCCAGGCTGTTCGGCGCGGAGCACGTCAACGTTCAGCCGCACTCCGGGGCGCAGGCGAACATGGCCGCGATGATGAGCGTACTGGATCCCGGCGATCGTACGCTGGGGATGAGCCTTCAAGAAGGCGGGCATCTAACGCACGGTCTGCACGTGAACTTTTCCGGACGACTTTTTGATGCTTCGTTTTATGGTGTTGATCCCGAAACTGAACTTCTCGACTACGATAAAGTTCGCGAAATTGCCCGAGAAGTCAAGCCGAAAATGCTGATTACTGGCGCGAGCGCCTATTCGCGCCTGATCGATTTTGCCAGGTTCCGAGAGATCGCCGACGAAGTCGGCGCGATCATGATGGCGGATATCGCTCACATTGCGGGTATCGTCGCAGCTGGTCGTCATCCGACCTCGATCGGCAATGCGCACATCACGACCTCCACGACGCACAAGACGTTGCGCGGGCCGCGTGGCGGAATCATCATGACGGATCCCGAAACCGGCAAACAGATCGACAAACTCGTCTTCCCCGGTGTTCAGGGCGGTCCGCTGATGCACGTTATCGCCGCGAAGGCAGTTGCGTTTGAAGAGGCCCTTCAGCCGGAATTCGCGACCTATATCGATCAGGTGCTGGAGAACGCGAAGGCGCTTGCCGAGACGCTGACCGAGCATGGCTTGCGAATCGTCTCCGGTGGAACAGACAACCACCTGATGCTGGTCGATCTGACAGCGCTCGACATTAGCGGTCGCAAGGCCGAGCGAGTGCTGGAAGAAGCCGGAATCACGCTCAATAAGAACGCCATCCCGAACGATCCGCGCCCGCCGATGCAGGCGAGCGGGATTCGTATCGGCACGCCGGCAATGACGAGCCGGGGGATGGGTGTTTCAGAGATGAAGGTTATAGGAAAGTTGATCGCGGACACGCTCAAGAACGCTGATGACGAGGCGGCCATTGCGCGCAACCGTGATCAGGCGAGAGAGCTTTCGAAGCAATTCTCGCTCCCGGGCGATCCGATCGCCGCGTTGAGCTAACCGGCCCACTCGTGGCCGCGATGGGGTGCTGAAGAATGGGCAATGCCCTCATTGCACTGGTTGTGGCGGCCGGCACGATCGCGCTTGTTCGCGTGATCGTGCCGGCGCTTCTCCATCTGGCGCGTGAAAAGAACCTGCTCCTCTATCCATCAGACCCTCGACAGGTGCATACCTCCCCGCTCCCGAAATTTGGCGGAATTGCGATGTTCATTGCGTTCTGCGGCGGCATCGCGTTGTCCTTCATGTTGCCGGTTGAGCGATTTCCTGAGGAGATCGAACGTATAGTCCTGCTCGTCACAGGCGCGGCTATTGTTGCAAGCGTGATGCTGTATGACGATCTCGTGGGGATCGCTCCGCTCCCCAAACTCGCCTGGCAGATTCTGGCGGCCGGAGTCATGATCATCCCGCGGCTACGGGGAGAAGATCACGGACTCGTCATCGAGCAGTTCAACAACCCGTTCGGTGGGACGGTCGAGTTGCCGCTGATTGCGGCAATGCTGTTTACCGTGCTCTGGATCGTCGGAATGATGAATACACTGAACTGGGTTGATGGCCTGGACGGCCTGGCCGCCAGCATCACGCTGGTCGCGGCATCGGTTCTCTTCCTGCATACATTCTTTCGACCGGATGGCGATCCCCAGTTCACGATCTCGTTGCTGGCTGTTGCGCTCGGTGCGGCTGTGATCGGATTCCTCCCGTTTAACTGGCATCCCTCGAGAATCCTGATGGGGGATACCGGCGCGATGTTCCTGGGGTTCGCACTTGCGGTGATTGCAATCATCGGGGGAGCGAAGATCGCGACGGCGCTACTGGCCTTGTGGGTTCCGATCGTGGATGTCGCCTGGGTGATCATCTATCGCGTGCTGAACAGAAGATCACCGCTCCGCGCGGATCGTGGGCACCTGCATCACCGTCTGCTTGACATGGGATGGTCGCAACGGCAGATCGTCCTGCTGTTTGCCGGGCTCTCGGCGGCATTGGGGGTCGCCTCACTTCTCATTCCCTGGCCGGAGCTGAAACTTGCGCTGCTGATCGCAGCGGGAATGATCGGCGTCGGTATTCTGGCCGCGCTCGCCAGGCGGGCGACTCCAATAGCCGAAGGTCAGACGACGAACACCTGATTCGCAGACAAACTGCCTGTGACGCGATGAATTACTGGAGAAGAAG
>SKTL01000480.1 GCA_007122555.1 Thermomicrobiaceae bacterium
ACGACGATTCCGCTGCATCGCCTCGGACCCAGAACGCATCCATCAGCACGTCATCATAGACCGGTCAAGCAGTATCCGCCACTTTGGCCGGTCTGAACAAGCCAGCGATTGCAGCAGAGTCGATTACCGCACGATCGGAGACTCTCCGAGCGTCAGGTCAATCTCGATCTCGCTGCCGTCCCGGTTCAGGGTGAGCGTCACCTCATCTCCCGGCTGGTAATCAGTCAGGGCGGACTGCAGCTGCTGGACCGTCTCAATCTCGACATCGTTCAGCATCAGTAGAATGTCTCCGGGCCGAATACCGACCTCGTCCGCCGGGGTATTCGGCGACACCTCTACGACCAGAACACCACGATCAACCGGGAGTTGATACTGCTGCGCAATTGCGGCCGACAGATCCAGGCCGGTAATCCCGATAAACGGTTGCGGCTCTTGATCAACAACTTGCTGCACGAACTGGCGTGCGGTATCAACTGAAACCGCGAATCCAATCCCCTCGGCCTGCTGGATGCGCGCGGTATTGATCCCGATAACTTCGCCGTTGAGATTAATGAGCGGACCACCAGAGTTCCCCGGATTGATCGCTGCGTCAGTCTGTATCAGGTTCTCCATTGGCGGCTGGCCCATCGATCCCTGGATCGTCCGCCCGAGGGCGCTGACAACGCCCGTCGTGACGGTTGGACCGCCCGGCAAACCGAGCGCGTTCCCGATTGCGACCACGCTCTGCCCAATTCGCAGGCTGTCGCTCCGGCCGAGCTCCGCGACAGGTAATTCCTCGTCGGTATCGATATCGACCACCGCCAGGTCTCGCTCCGGTGAGCGTCCGATTACCGTTCCCTCAAAGGTCCTTCCATCCGGAAGCACGACATCAATCATCGTCGCGTCTTCGATCACGTGATTGTTGGTCAGAATGAACCCTTCTTCGTCGAAGATCACACCGGAACCAACACCTTCCTGCTGTTCCGGCATCCCGAGCGGCCCGGTCGTCTGGACTTGCACAGCCAGAAACACAACCGCCGGCTTGACCTGCTGAACGGCCAGTTCAACCGGCGACCGCTCGTCGGCAGGGCCGGGTTCCTCGTCATTTTCCGGGTCAGCGTCGTCAGTCGCGACATCGATTTCGAGATCGGCGTCATCAGACGAATCGGCATTCTCCGTTTCACCCGACGTCGTTTCGGCGCTCGCGTCATCAGTCACGGCGACGGGCGTTTCACCAACCGCTGAATCATCACTGCGTGAGGTGGACAGCCCGCTGGAACAGGCGGACACCAACAGGGAGAACAGGAGAACGATTGCAATCAGCGGCGCAAACTTTGAAAACGTTCTTGAGTTCACAGGTACACCTTCCAGTGTTGTGCATGATGTTGGCGAGATCAGGGAAGCAGGTTCCCGCGAACATCCCGCAATCATCGCGCCTCCGCTGTCCGGCCTCTCGATGAACTTCATATCGGACTTGTCACATGTGGAGCGTCCGGGGAAAATGATAACCGGACGAACGCCGGTCTGCGAAAGAACCGAGGCGTTCGTCCGGCTGCGAGGAGGTTAGTAACAGGTCAGTTGCACCGATCTGACCTGTTCGGGTGTGTGCACCTAACGCAAGACCTCCGCGGAGGCCCGCCGTGCGGCTAACGACCGGCGGGCGCTGCTACCTTTTCAGGCCTAGTGCTCGAGGATCTGATAGTAGTCGTACTCGCGGAAGAAGATGTTCCACTGGGGCACGAACTCGCCTTCACTGTTCATCGGGAGGTTCGTGACCCACGGCTTCATCAGACCGTAGTTCCACGGGTTATAGATGTACGTCGCCGCGCCTTGTTCCAGTTGGATCTGATTGGCGTCATAGTACATCTGCCAGCGGGTGTCCTCATCGTCTTCACCACGAGCTTCGGATACCAGACGGTCAAACTCGTCGTCCGACCACGGGTGCCGGTGACCGGTCGGGAATCCTGAGTACCAGACCTGGAACATCGTGTTGTTCGGGTCCGGATAGTCATTGAACCAGCGAACCCACATGAACTGAATGCGATGCTCCCACATGCGTTCGTAGGTTTCGACCGGCTCGCCTTCTTCGTGATCGATCTCCATACCCAGATTCTGGTTGAGCATCTGGATGATCACCTCAGCGACGGCGCGCGGCGCGTCGCCTTCTTCACGGTGAGTGAGCGTGATTGGCGGCCAGTTCTCTCCTCCTTCGTACGGAGTTCCCTCAAGCAGTGACATCGCCTTCTCCGGATCGTAATCGGTGTACTCCGGATAGGTGTTTTCGTCAAAGCCCGGGGCGCCTGGCGGCTGGAACGTATACGCCGGGGTTGCGAGTCCCCGCAAGACCTGATTGACGATCGTGTCCCGATCGATGGCGTGACCGATCGCCAGGCGAACGTTCAGCTCATCAAACGGTTCCACGTTCGGATCCGGCACCAGATACCAGGTACCGGTCAGGTTGTAGCGGTGCATTTCCTCGGAGAGCTCCGGGTCATTCTCGACTCGCTCCAGCTGACCAAGCTGGCCGCGATAGTGCCAATCGATCTCGTCGTTCTCGTAGGCGAGCTGTGAGGCGTCACTCCCGATAATCGGGCGGACAACCCGCTCCAGCGTGATCGGATCCGAGTTCCAGTATCCGTGGTTGCGCACGAGATCGACCGTGACGTCATGATCCCAGCGCTCGAGTGTCCAGGGACCGTTGGTGACGATGTTCTCGGCTTCGGTCCACTGATCGCCGTGCTCCTCGACGGACGGTCGATGCGATGGGGCGGCGGCGATGTAGGTGACCACCGTCGGCAGGTATGCTCGAGGACCTTCGCAGACGACTTCCAGCGTGTAATCATCAAGCGCCTGA
>SKTL01000181.1 GCA_007122555.1 Thermomicrobiaceae bacterium
ATGAGTCAACCGCAGGAAAAAATCGCTCCGCCTCGGAAGCGTGATGAGCGATCACTCTTCGGGATGATTGTCACGCCGCTGAATGTGACGCTGTTGGGCCTGCTCAGTCTGGCGTTGCCGGCTGTCAATCATCCAGTCTCGTCCCTGCTTTTCTTCCTGCTCCGACCGTTGACAATCCCGCTTGCGGTCATCGCGGCAGCGGCCGGGGTTTCGCTCATGGTGATCGTTGTCAGCGCCCTGTTCAGACTGCGGCTGCGGTTCCTTGCGCTCGGTCCAGTCCAGTTTCGGACCGGCGGAGAGGCTGGCTGGGGACTCGGTCTGAACCGGACCTGGAGGCATTTCATCGGCAGCCTGTTGCTTGTTCCAGCCCGTGGGAGTTTCACGCGAACGCAGGCGATCGTATCCTCCGGCGTCGCGCTGGGCAGCAGCGTCGCAATGCTGGTCGGAGTGACCGTGTACGCGCGATCGCTTGGCTGGCCCGGGATTGACGACCCCGCGCTGAGCATCCAGATGGAGACGTTGCTCGTCGCCGCGCCGATCGGCGCCGGAATCGTCTTCCTGGCGGAGCTGCTCACCAGCGGGACGGTGCTGTCGCCGATGCTTCGGGGAACGCCAGAACATGTCCGCCGGATGCTCGCGAACATGACGATCGCCTCGCGAATGGCGACCGGTCAACGCCCCGCCGAGTGGGAACCGGAGCTGGTGGAGGGGGCGCTTTCGCTGCCGGATTCGACCGCCGATCACCTGATGGGGCTCTGCTTCGCCTACCTTGCCGCGGTTGACCATGGAGATCTCGCCTCGGCGAATCAGCACCTGCGCGCCTTTGAACGCTGGTTGCAAGAGTCGAGCGCGAACGTCCGTCCCTATGTGCTTTCCTCGCTGACGGGTTATGCGTCGCTGTACCACGAGCGCGCCTGGCTAACCGCGGCGCATCGCAAGGATCTCGATGGCGCGACCGAGTATCTCAACCGGGCTGCCGACTTCGACGTCGCCGAGCCGATCGACCTGCGTGTGAAGGCGGAGATCCTGGCGCTTGAGGGAGACATGGGCGCCGCGGAGAACGTCGCACGCTCCGCGCTGGATGCGCTTGATTCGTTCTCGACGATGGAACGCTGGCGGATCCCATTTGAACGAGATCTCCTCCGGCGCATTCTTGATCCTTCCGACTCCTGATCTGTCCGAACCCCTGCTACAATGCGGAAGATCTGTCACCCGAACACCAGGGAGGAAAATCCATGTCTGCCCCGCCTGCGTCCAGCCTGCAGCACGATGTCGTCGTCGCCTACAACGTGATGGTCCCGATGCGTGATGGCGTGCAGCTCGCGACTGACGTCTACCGGCCGGCCGAAGGATTCGAGCCGCTCGCCGGTCCGTTTCCGGTCGTACTGGAGCGCACTCCCTACAACAAAGGCAAGCAGAACGTCATGGAGGAGAAGGGCGAATTCTACGCCCGGCGAGGCTACATCTGCGTGGTGCAGGATTGCCGCGGACGGTATCGGTCAGAAGGCGATTTCTACTTTCTCCGGCAGGAAGCCGAAGACGGTTACGACACCGTGCAATGGATAAACCAGCAACCCTGGTGCAACGGGAAGATCGGAACCTTCGGGACGTCCTACGCCGCCTGGACCCAGAACGCGCTGGCGTCCCTGAATCCAGATGGGTTGGCGGCGATGTACGTCAACCAGGGCGGCTACAACGCCCATACCAGCTCTGTTCGACATAACGGCGCCTTCGAGCTTCGCTTTCTGGCCTGGGCCTTCATGGGCGCAGCGACCAGCCCGCAGGCGATGGCGCAGCCGCATATCCAGCAGGCGATCGCCGCAGCGCGCACCAGGGAGTGGTTTACGAAGCTTCCGCTCAAACCGGGCCAGAGTCCGCTCTCACTGGCGCCGATCTACGAGCAGTGGGCCGCCGACATCATGGACAATGGCGATTACGATGAGTACTGGCGACATCCAGGATTCAGCTTCGAGCACTGGGTCGACAACCATTCCGACGTGCCGATCCTCTTCACCGGCGGCTGGTATGACTCCTACACCCGCTCGACGCTCGACTGCTTCACGGATTACCAGGCGAAAAAGCAGGGACCAGTCCGGGTGATCATGGGACCCTGGACACACGGTGGCAAGACGCAGGATGTCAGCTTCGCCGGCGATGTCGAGTTTGGGCCGGATGCGACGATGGGCGCCGCATTTGCTGATGATTTTCGCGATCATCACCTGCGCTTTTTCGATCACTGGCTGAGGGGTGTGCCCAACGAGATCGCGGATGATCCTCCCGTGCGGATTTTCGTCATGGGCGGCGGAGATGGTCACAAAACGGGCGAGGGACGCCTCTTTCACGGCGGGTCCTGGCGCACCGAGCAGGAGTGGCCATTGGCGCGGACCGAGTGCGCCAGCGTCTATCTCGGCGATGGCGGCCACCTGGGTTGGAACCCGCCGGATCAGCAGCGGGCGTCCAGCACTTTCCGGTTCGACCCGAAGAACCCGGTCCCGACCGTCGGCGGCAACATGTCCTCGCTCTCGGATTTCTTCGACGTTCCGGCGGAGATCGACGCCAAAATTGATCAGGCCGACCGATGGGGGTTGATCGTAAAGATTGGCGGGCAGGATCAGCGTACGTCCCCCGCAATCTACGGCGCCGAACCGCCCTACCTGCCGCTCTCCGCGCGGGATGACGTGCTCGTCTTCGAATCTGAGCCGCTGAAGCAGGATCTGGAAGTCACCGGTCCGCTGACGGCCGTGCTCTGGGTGTCATCCAGCGCTGTCGATACGGACATCACGGTCAAGCTGATCGATGTCTACCCGCCGAATCCGGACTACCCTGAAG
>SKTL01000395.1 GCA_007122555.1 Thermomicrobiaceae bacterium
AGACGACTGCCTCGACCGAAGCATCCAGAAACGGCAGGCGACTGGCGTCGAGCGCCAGGTAGTCACCGTCTGGATCAACGTGGTGCGCTTCGTTCAACGCCGCAATACTGAGATCGCAACCGGTCACGCGCAGGTCGGGCCGTTCCCGCCGTATTGCGCGAACATACCGCCCGGCGCCACAGCCGAGCACCAGCACGCGGCCCCGTACCTGTTCAAGCGCTGTTAAACAGTGATTGAGCCGGATCGCCCCGAGGCTTCGATCGCTTGACGAAACCTCATCACGACCCTGAATCTTGGCTGGATCATCGATATTGTATCGGCCGACCTGGCGCATCGTTGTTACCCGAGCCGCGAGTAGTAGTCGACCAGTGGAGAGAGGTCGTTGATGATGATATCCGGAGTAATATCCATCGACTCGAGTTCAGCCAGATCAGTGACACCGGTCATCACGAGCATCGTGAGCAATCCCGCCCGCTCACCGGCCAGGATATCGGTATCCAGCCGATCGCCCAGCATCACCGTTTCTTCATTGGTTGTGCCGAGACTCTGGAGCGCCTCGTCGATCATTCCAGTCGATGGCTTTCCCACCACCACCGGCGACTGGTTGGTGGCGGCGTTGAGTGCGGCGATAATGGCGCCCGATCCGGGGATAATGCCCTCTTCAGTCGGGAAGGTATTGTCTCCGTTAGTGGCGAACCAGACCGCCCCGTCGCGAATCGCCAGGCAGGCGGTCCGCAATTCCGCGTAGGTTAGCTCAAAGTGTCCACCAGACACGACGACGCTCGCTTCACGCCCTGCCGGCTCGAAGTAGCCATCGGAGAACATCGCCTCGTGCAACGCCTTCATGCCAACAACGCAGACGCCGGTTCCCCGGGGATATCGCTCCTCGACCATGCCGCGGGTCGCCACGCTTGACGTCAGGATGCGGTCTGCTCCGAGATCAATTCCCATTGCATCGAGTTTGTCGGCGAACTCCTGCGGCGACTTGGTGGAGTTGTTCGTCGCCATCAGATATGGAACGCCGCGATCGTCGAGCGCCTGCAAGAACTCTGGGACATGTGGCAGGCAGAGATCTCCGCGATAGATCACGCCATCCATGTCGATGATGTAGGACTTCGCCCGATCGAGGGCGGACTGCAATTCGGTGTTCGATGTGGCGACCAAGGGTTTGCTCCGTATTTCGCTAGAGTCGGTATATGTTGTCACGCCGCTCGGAGCCGCTCGCGCTCCGGACCACGCGAGGATAACATAGCCTGACGCCCGGAAACCCCATGCTATACTGCGCCCGTCGAGGAAATCTCGGGACGGACATTCCTGTTATGGAAGGAGCCACGGGTGGCCAACGGATCCCACGATCTTAATAAAGAGGCGGCAGAGAAGGTTCTGGCGCAGATCAGCGAACAAGAGGTGACAGAGTTTCTCCAGGGGCTTGTCCGCATTCCGAGCGTCAACCCTCCCGGAGATGTTCGTGACGGCATGAAGTACTGCGCCGACAAGCTGGCGGCTGAGGGGCTCGAAATCGAATACGTCACACAGGAAGAAGAGAAGCCGAACCTTCTGGCGACGTTGTCGAACGGGGAGGGCCCGACGCTCCTGTTCAATGCGCACATCGACGTTGTCCCCACGGGTGACGAAAACAACTGGACGTACCCGCCATTCGGCGCCGAACTGGTCAATGGTCGCGTTTACGGACGTGGCGCCGGCGACGATAAGGCGAGCGTCACAGCTCAGGTGATGGCCGCGGTCGCACTGGCGCGTTCCGGGGTTCCGATTCAGGGCAAACTAATCGTGAACGAAGTCGCCGATGAGGAAGTCGGCGGCGCGGCTGGAGCCCAGCTTTGCGCACAGGATCCGCGGGTAGAGCCCGACTTCGTGATCGTCGGCGAGCAAACGCTTAACCGTGTCTGCCTGGGGGAAAAAGGCGGCGCCGGATGCAACGTCACCGTCTATGGTCGAGCCGCTCACGGAGCACTGCCGTGGGAAGGCGTCAACGCAATCGACGGCATGGGCAAAATCATCGTTGCCCTGCAGAACGAGCTCCAGCCGAAACTGGCGGAGCGGACGCACCCGCTGTTCAAACCATCGTCCTCAACGGTTTCTCTGATTAGCGGCGGCGTCAAGGCAAACGTTGTCCCGGACATGTGCCAGATCTACGTCGATCGTCGCATCGTTCCGGGAGAGACGCCGGACGCGGTGCGCGAGGAAATCCGCGAGATTGCCGAGAAAGCGATCGCCGGCGTCGAAGGACTGCGCGTTGAGGTTGAGCTGGGCCCGATGGGTGGTCGCGAAGCGCACCACTGCGATCCGGACGATCCGCTTCCCCAGGCGATGCTCAAGGCGAACGAGTATCTCGGATTCAATACGGAACCGACCGGGTTCAGCATGGGTACTGATGGCCGTCACTTCGTCGCTCAGGGCTATCCAGCGATCGTCTATGGACCTGGCGATCCGGCGCTGGCGCACCAGCCGGATGAGTGGGTTGGAGTCGACGAGGTCGTCGATGCGACCAAGGCCTATGCGCTGGCCGCCGTTTCGCTGCTCGCCAGCAAGTAACTCCAATTCGATCACGTCGCCCCTTCCCAGCAGATCACGGGAAGGGGCGATCGTGAGACGCACACTCGGTCGTCACGCGACGGCCCTCTCGGCGCGACGTCGCCGTTGATAACGAATCAGGAGCACTCCGAACACCGCCAGCACCGGCCATCCCCACCAGAAGAACACGGCGATCACGATGATAGCGTTCCCGATCGATCCAACGAACTGCATTGACGCATCCCAGGCTGCCCGGGCTGACTCGCCTGGCGTGAAGTGTCTTCCCGCCACCGTGA
>SKTL01000057.1 GCA_007122555.1 Thermomicrobiaceae bacterium
AATCAGTCGGCATTAGAGGGAAGCTGGTGCTCGGGCACATCGGAATCGTTCTGGACTTCCTCAACCGGTTGCCGCTGCGCCAGCGCGCCAGAGACTGGCTCATCTGGAGCATGGAACGGCTCAGAAAGGGCCAGACCGTCGATGTTGAGACAGAACTGCCAGGGTTGATCAGCCGGGATACGCTGCCAAGCGTCTTCTTTGAGATGAGCGACTCACTCGACCAGGTTCCGGACGAGCAGCTGGAGCGCTGGGTGCTCGCGGTGCTGAACGAGGTGGGGGTGCAGATGCATGGCGGCACTCGTTCATCTGAGGAAATCGTCGCCGGCGTGATCGCCAGGATGCATCAGACCAGTGAATCGGACGACGTTCGTCGGGCTTTCAACTTCATCAGCGAGCTCGTCGAGATCCGGGGAGAGCCGAAATCGGTAATCCCTGAACTCCGTGGGCTGGTTCAACGACATGGCCTTGACGAGGGGCCGATAACCGAGATCGAAGCGACGCTGGGGCTGCTCGACGCCTACGGAGCCGCGCCGGACGATGTCGAGTTGAATCTGGGGCTGGGCCGCGGGTTGCACTATTACACCGGCATTCTGTTCGAAATCTACGATCCGACAAAATCCTGGCTGCAACTCTGCGGCGGCGGACGGTACGACGAACTCGCCCAATCGCTCGGCGCCAGAGAGTCCATCCCGGCCTGCGGTTTCTCCTACGGTCTCGAACGGATCGTTGAGGCGAGCGGTTGGCAGGAACCCGCTGCCGCGCCGGAGATCCTGGTTATTCAGGCTGACGAGAAAAGCGGAGCAACCGCGGCGCGACTGGCCGAACAGCATCGCGCAGAGGGGGCTATCGTCGAGATCGACGTGCGAGGACGTTCGTTGAATGCAAGCCGCCGGTACGCGCAACGGCGCGGTATTCCGCGATTGATAATCGTCGATGCCGCTGGAGCAGCACAAGAAGAGTCAATTTCAGCGCGTCACACAGCGGAATCACAGGGAGGCGCTGAATGAGTGCCCCGGAGAAGCTTCGCCTCGGCCTGACATCCAAGGGGAGCTACGAGCAGGCGACGATCCAGTTCCTGGACCGGGCCGGTCTTTCAGTCTGGCGCCCGAATCCGCGTCAGTACGTCGGTCGGATCAGCGAGCTGCCGGATGTCGAGGTCCTGTTTCAGCGCACCGAGGACATTGTCCACAAGGTTGCCGACGGCAGCGTCGATCTCGGTATCACCGGGTATGACCTTGTCGCCGAACACGGATTCGATCGGGAAAACCTGTTCGTCGCAATGCCGGATCTCGGATTTCGCCGATGTGAGCTGATCCTGGCGATACCCGAAGGCTGGCTGGACATCGCCTCGATGGCGGACCTCGCCGACCTGTCCGTTGATTTCAAGCGAACCGGGCGCTCGCTGAGGGTCGCGACGAAGTTCCCCAATCTGACGCGCGACTTTCTGCACAACCACGGGGTTAACTATTTCAGTCTCGTTGACGCTCACGGCGCGCTCGAAGCCGCGCCAACCCTCGGATATGCGGACATCATCGCGGATCTGAGCGAAACCGGGGTGACGCTCCGCGACAACCGGCTCCGAGTCATTGACGGAGGAGTGATCCTCAAGGCGCAGGCGGCGCTGATCGCCTCGCTGCGCACGTTGAAGAACCAGCCGGTGAAGCTGGAGGCGGCCCGCTCGATCATCGAAATGTCCGAAGCGCGGCTTCGCAGTCGCGGCTACCGGATTGTCACCGCGAACGTTCAGGGCAACAGCGCCGAGGAAGTCGCCCGTCATGTCAATCAGCAGGTTGAGACCGCCGGTGAACAGGGACCAACCATCGCCGAAGTGTTCAGTAAGGAATCGCTATCCGCGCAACGTTGGTTCGAAGTCCGGATCATTGTTCCGTCGCGCTACTTGCTCGCCGCAGTCGACCACCTGAGAGAAGCGGGAAGCCGCGGGATTACCGTCAATTCGCCGGATTATGTGTTCGATTCATGCTCCCAGGCGTTCGATCGACTCTGTCAGGCAGTGGAGGAAAACGGATGAACCCGTTGCGTATCGTTTCCGGCGCGAACGAGGGGCGGAATTTCCTGCTGCGATCCCGGCAGCTGGAGCAGGGTGAACTGCCGGAATCAATCCGGGCGTCGATTCGCCAACGCTTCGGCGAAGACCTCTCGGCAATGGGCGTCGTCGAGCGAATCATAGAGCGGGTTCGGTCCGAGGGCGATCAGGCGGTCTTCCACTTCAACAAGCTTATTGACGGGGTCGACCTCGAGCGGATTCAGGTGACGCAGGCCGAGTTCGAATCAGCGCGTGAACTCGTACCGGTTGACGTCTACCGGGCGATGCAGTTTTCTCGGGATCGCATTGCGAACTTCCACGAGCAGCAGATTCGCACATCCTGGATCAATTTCGACAGCGATGGCGCTCTGGGGCAAATCATTCGCCCGCTTGAGCGGGTGGGAATCTACACGCCGGCTGGCAGCGCGCCGTATCCGTCGTCACTCCTGATGACCGCCGTTCCAGCCTTCGTGGCCGGGGTCCCCGATATCATCGTCTGCGCGCCGCCGGGTCCCGATGGCGCGGTTGCCCCGACCATCCTGGCTGCTGCCGAGATTGCCGGCGTCAGCAAGGTCTACAAGGTCGGCGGCGCTCAGGCGATCGCCGCGATGGCCTATGGA
This sequence comes from Thermomicrobiaceae bacterium, assembly GCA_007122555.1. GTDB lineage: Bacteria > Chloroflexota > Chloroflexia > Thermomicrobiales > Thermomicrobiaceae > SLMJ01. The sequence continues at coordinate 2,665 of SKTL01000057.1, forward strand.
ACGGAAACGGTTGAAAAAGTCGACAAGATCCTCGGGCCTGGCAACATTTTCGTTGTTCTGGCCAAGAAACGGGTCTACGGTGATGTCGATATCGACCAGCTTCCGGGGCCGACAGAGACGATGCTCCTTGCCGACGACAGCGCCGATCCGGAGCTGTGCGCG
>SKTL01000476.1 GCA_007122555.1 Thermomicrobiaceae bacterium
AATGGGACGTTCACCAGATCCATCTCGCCGGTCTCGAGTTGAGCGAGTCCGACATCCGGACCCATAAGCATCATCTCAATACGATCGATACTCGGACGCCCGTGGACGTAATTCTCGTTAGCTGTGAATTCAAGGAACTGTTCCGTTTCCCAGCGCGTGAGTTGGAACGCGCCGGCGCCAACGACCGGATTGCGCGACAGCTCGTGACCCTCCAGCGACGCTGGTTCGATGTCCTCGTAAATGTGCTTGGGAATGAGGCCCTCGCCGGTCAGGGAGTAGTACTGGAGCACCCAGATCGCGTTGGGCTCTGCCAACTCGATCTCGATTGTCTTGTCGTCGGGAGCGGAAAGGCCCTCGATCGAATCAGCTTCTCCATCGAAATACGCGCTCCCGCCGAGGATCTGCATTGGCTGAGCGGTGGCGGTGCTTCCCACTTCCGGGTTCAGGGTCGTCTCAAAGGTAAACACCACATCGTCGGACGTTACCGGTTCACCATCTGACCACTCGGCATCCTCGAGCAGGTCGAACCGAATGTGAATAGCATCCTCCGACACTTCAAAGCTTTCGGCGAGGTCGGGCACCGGCGTAAGCGAGTCGTCCATCTTCAGCAGGCCGCCGAAGTGAAGGATGGTAATCGCCTGCTCATGTCCCCCCCGGGTGAACAGCGGGTTCATGGTCGTCGGGTCTGACGCCAACTGCGGCATGACAGCGCGAACGGTTCCACCGGGCACCGGCTCGGCTGCATCGTCGTCATCATCGTCAACCTCATCGTCGGCCACTTCCGGCTCATCGTCGTCGTCATCGTCGGGGTCAACAGCGACTTCGTCATCGTCGTCATCGACGACAACGTCATCATCGTCATCGACCTCGCACGCGGCGATAAGCGCGGACACCACCGGGGCGCTGAACCCCAGGACAACACCCCGCTTGAGCATTGACCGGCGAGAGAACCGCGAATCGAGCGCGTAGGCGAGCTTGTTGATATGGGTATCGGGAAGGTCTTGCGTCATCTGAATCCTCCTCATTGGCAGGGGAAAACTTTTCTCGGGCCGGTCTGACGCCAGCGAATGACGAGCGCGACCATACGCTCACCACTGCGATTGCTGCTTCGGCCACCTCCGTTCCAGTTGATATCGAACCTGCGATGCGCTTCCGCTATTCCTCAGGGTCCCGACAGTTTGGCGACACGATTGCGGTTTAGACCTGATATCCGGGCAACCGTCCAGCCAGATTTCGACGCCCGGAATCCAGGACGCATTACGCTTTAGCAGCGCTCAATCCACCGAATCATCGGCGGCGAACGGAATTACCGTGAACGCAAGTACACCGAGCAATCTGGACTTGAGATCGCCCATTGCGAGCCCAGTGCGGCCGTCCAATAACGTCACTGATCGGCAATCCTTTCGCGCGCAAACGAACGGCGCTTAACGCCAACGTGAATCAAGTGTATGAGATCTGACTTATCAGTATGTACCAGTCTACCCGTACTCTACATCAGGCTTGCAGCAAATACAATAGCCCGCAAGCTGGCTTGCGCACTAGCCTTCCAGTGTCGACAAAGCGTTGTACGCGACCAATGTGAACTCTGGGTATAGTGCTATTCGTCAGCCACATGAATGGCAAACTCCTCCCAGAGCTCTTCGGCCGTCTTCAACCGATCAGCGGCATCGTCGAGTGTTCGCAACGTGGTTGCAATGATCAGTGCATTGACCAGGCTGGCTCCGGACGCATACGAAGGCATAAGCCGGAGTGGACCAAGTCGGGCAGTGAGCGTTCGATCAGCCAGCCGGGCAATCGGACTATGTACAACGTCTGATATAGCGATTACTTCCGCTCCAGCTTTCGAAGCGTGGCGAGCAGCACCGACTGTGATTCGATCTACTCGTCGGAAGCTGATAGCGACCAGGAGATCGCCTTCAGTAAGCGTTGTCAACTGGTCCGCGAGGAGCCCGGCCTCATCACTCAATAGTCTCGAATCGGTCAGGAGCAATCGCAGTCCGATCGACAGCATCTGCGCCAAGCCGTAGGAACCCCGCGACCCAAAAACAAAGACCCGGCGCGCGGCTACCAGCCGTTCCACGACATCTGTCAGCAACTCAGGAGATAGATCCTCAGCGGTGCGTCTGACGCTCTCGGCGTCTTCGAGGAGACCCTGGATAGCAGCCGCAGCCGGCGTATCGCCGAGCGACATTACTCCAGTCTCAATACGCTCTGACAACGGGCTGAAGAATTGCCTTCGAATATGAGCCTGGAAATCGGGATACCCAGCAAATCCCAACACTTGAGTGGCACGGGTAACCGTTGACTCACTCACTCCGACCGTTTGGGCAAGTTCCGGGGCAGATACGACAGCAGCATAGCGCGTGTCGCTTAGCAGCCGATCAATGACCTTTCGCTGCATGGGGCTGAGGCGATCGTAATTCTTCGTTAGCGCATCATCCACTTTCTGCTGCCTGTCGGGACCATCACGACCAATCATGCTGCCCTCGCTCTGCACAAAGTCTAGCCCGGATACAACGTCAGACTTCTGTTCGTCGAGCAGAGAAAAGCGCGAAACACTCAACAAATCCTGCGCCCGTGTTAACGACGTGGACCAGAACGGCTGCGTTGGGGCATCGCCACTCTCATCTCGTGAACCGTTGCAAATCTGTTACACCCTGTAGAAATCTAATAAGATCATACTCGCAAACCAACCGTGATGCAACTTTCCTTGCTGCCAGGGAGGCTTCGTGCAAACAAGGCGCCAACAAGCGCATCGATCCGAACTGGCGATACGATCGCAATCACTCAAGCCGAGAGAGCGCGCGAAATGCCGTCGCCGCCCG
>SKTL01000282.1 GCA_007122555.1 Thermomicrobiaceae bacterium
CCGTCGAGATCCGTGACGAATAACGCTGGTGAGCGCCGGCAGCGCTACTGGTATTCGAGCTCCACCGCAATGATCACGGGAACGTTGTTCGGAAGCGCCGCCACGCCAATCGAGGACCGGGCGTGATCTCCAACCTCCCGATCGAACAACTCAAGAATGAGATCCGAGAACCCGTTCATTACCAGCGTCGTCTTTTCGTAACCGGGATCGGCATTGACGTAGCCGTGGACGAACATCCAGGCAGTAATTCGATCCAGATCGCCAAGGGCGCGCTGGAGATCACCAAGCATCGTCAGCGCAATCTTTCGGGCGGCTTCCTGACCCTGCTCCAGGCTCACCTCAGAAGGAACCTTGCCCCAGGGCCCGGCATAGCTGCCGTCGACATCCTTTGGACCCTGTCCGGCAACGAAGAGACGATTGCGGCTCATCCGCACACGGGTAAACGGAGTCGGGAAGTCCGGCCGAGGCGGTGTTTCCGGAGGCAGCACCAGTCCACGTTCTTCCAGCCTCGCCTCGACCTTCATTGAGTCCTCCTGTAGTTTCCGCCAGCTCGGCGGTCAATTATCCACTGATCCCGAAAACCATCTCTCCGGGACGCACATGCACACTTTCCACCGAAACGTTCTGTTCGGCAACCACAGCCGCCATCTGTTGATTGAGCGCGGCATCAATGTCGCTCGTGCCGATAACGAAGCCCAACGCCCCGTCAACCGTTGAATCGGCCACGACAGGTACACCATCACGAGTCGTTAACGACCCGTGATACGTTCCATTCACGCCATAGGCCCGGAAGCGAACAGTGACGGTTCCGTCGCCAAGCTCGACCCGGACATCGCTGGCCGGACTGAAGGCGTCGGGATTGTTCCGGATTCTCTGGTTCAACTCGTCCTGGGTCAGAGTCCACGTCTGATCACCTTGCGGCTGCGGCGGCGTCTCCGGCACCTCAACGTTCGGATTATCATTATCACCGGCAAACGGAACGACTCCGGCGACACTCTCCGAAATCCCTTCGCCGAGACGTTCTGTGGTGTTGCCGCTGCTGAGCAAGGCGGCAGCTGATATCACCACGATCGTTATGATCAAAAACGCGATCAGCCCGCCGACCGCCTTGTTGCCGGGCGCAGCACTTCGTCGGTAGACCCGCTTCTGGCGAGAAGGCGGGGCCTGCCGCCCCTGGTGCGGATATCCCGGCGCTGCGGCAGCCTGGTATCCCGGCTGCTGATAGTTGTAGTCACGTGGGGCTCCACGCTGGTCAGGTCGCGTTCGTTTCGCCGCACGGCGGGTGAACGGAGCGCCACAATTCACGCACTGACTGGCGCCGAGCTCGTTTCGGGTATGGCAGCGGGGGCAGATCATTCGGAATCCTCTCAGGACGTACTGGTGTGATGTGATTGTATCGATCGCAATACGTGTAGAGCCCGGAAGCAATCCTACCGTGAACCGGCCAAAGCGCTTCGGCGAATCGACACGAGCGAACACGAACAGATCGATTTGCCGGTCGATCTAATGGTACGGCATTGTATTCTCGACATAGCTACGCAGGCGTTCGGTGACCGCGTCGACTTCCGCTTGCAGACGCCGGCGCACGAGACCGGAAAGCAAGATTCGGCCCACCACCCACATTGACGGAATAGCCTCAATCGAAACCGTCAGCCGGCAATGCGGCCCTTTAGCGCTGAGATCGAACCGAAGCCGCATCCAGCGCAACCATGGTCGCCGGCAGCCCTCAATCTCCAGAACGTTGAGGAGCCGATAGTCCGTCACTTTCTCAACGCCGCGATAGAGCATCCGGCCCATCTGGCCGGTCGAGCGCCATTCAACACCGGCGCCGGTAATAGATGCGTCGGCTGATGTCCCGTGAAGCCCCGGATACCAGCGATACCAGTCGGAAACTCGAGTCATGTGACGCCAGACCGCCTCACGGCTCGACCTGATCACTGCGCTCGACGAAACTTCGATCAACCGTTGCTCCTTCGAGACCGCATCCATCGTGCGGCAATGACCAGATCGCGGAGATCCACCGGCGGACTCGGTAGCGAAAAACAGGTCGGTGCTGTACAAATGCGGTCGGAGGCGCGTCGCTGCGCTGCCCCTCGCCGGGTACAAGTGTACGTCTCCAGACATGAAAACGCGGTTAAATGCGAGACTCCTCTAATGGCTGACGCTCCACCACTCCATTATTCTCCATTGAGCACGCTGATCGCGGGCCACTCGTGCGCGAACGACGAAACCAGGTGACCGGGTGCGATTAACATCGCTGGCGCAACTCATCATGCTCGGAACTATCTGGGGATCATCGTACCTGTTTATTCGCGTGGCGGTTGACGGCGTCTCTCCACTCATGCTTGTCTCGACTCGCTTGCTGTTCGGCGCTCTTCTGCTGTTCGGGGTCATTCGTCTGTGGCGACTTTCACTTCCCAGAGATCGCACGCTCTGGATGCATCTGGTCGTCATGGCGATTATCGGCAACGCGATCCCGTGGACGCTTATCAGCTGGGCCGGTCAGCATATCGATTCGGGTCTGTCGGCGGTGCTGAATTCGATGACCCCGTTGTTCACAATCGTGTTCACCGCCGCGGCGTTTCGCTCCGAACGGTTGACGGCTCCTCGGCTTACCGGCGTCATTCTCGGTTTCCTGGGTGTTGCCGTACTAACCGGCGCCGATGTGACAGATCTGGCGTCAACATCGCTGCAGGCACAGGGCGCGGTGCTCTTCTCCAGCGTCTGCTACGGCCTGGCGTTCGCGTACGCGCGGCGCTACGTGAAAGCGGATCCAATCGTTCTGGCCGGATCTCAGATTCTGCTGGCATTCCTGATCGTTAC
>SKTL01000061.1 GCA_007122555.1 Thermomicrobiaceae bacterium
GCATCGAGCAGCGACGGATTTTGCAACGTGGTCTCGGACAGCCGGAGAAATGCGTCGGCGCTGATCCGGATTTCGTTGAACGTGACCATGAACACTGGTGCAAAGACCACGGTCACGATCAGGAATACGTAGGCGCCCATATGCCGGGCGTAAAGCATCGCGACGGAAACCACGGAAACCAGCAGCAGTGCGATCGATACCGCACGCAGCATCTCCGGAGTCGCGGCCGTCTCGAACGGATCGGATGCGTAATCGCGGCCGGTTATCACGACATAGGCCAGCAGCTGCCGCCAGTTATCCAGCGCTGTCACCCAGATGAAGAACAGAATCGTCGAGAAGACCGCGACCTTTCCGATCATCGCCCAGAGCGGGGAGTGATCGTTCATCGCCAGCTTGATTGACGATCGGCTACGATAGGCCCAGGCGCCAACGAGCCCGAGCATGATCAACGAGATCGGCAGATTACCCGCAAGAAAGTCGTACAGCACCGATTCCTCTGTTCTGTGTCGTGAATCAAACCCCAGTGAGTGTTCCGCACTCCATTTTACCCGTAGTTGATAAGAACAACGACTCGACTTTTAGGCGAGCTTCGTGGTCAGTTCCTGTCCGCCGAGGACGTGAAAATGCAGATGCGGCACTGATTGACCGCCTTCATCGCCGACATTCGTCAGCACTCGGTATCCGCGTTCATCGATTCCCTCGTCACGCGCAACTAGCGCGCATATCTTCAATGCATGCGCAAGGAGATCGGACTTGTCTGAACAGGCGTCGTTGAGCGAGTCAAAATGCTTGTTCGGGATCACCAGAACATGCGTCTTGGCCTGCGGGCTCACATCCCGGAACGCGGTGACTCGCTCATCCTGGTAGACGGTATCGGCCGGCATCTCCCCGTGCGCGATTTTGCAGAAGATACAGTCGTCAGTCATCGTCAATCCCCTTCGTGTCTGTACCCGTTCGCTGCGTCAAGCACTATACTCTACCCTAGCAAAGACGGAGTTGCTCATGCCGGAACTACCGGAAGTTGAAACAGTCAGACGAACCCTCGCTCCACATCTCACCGGTCGCCGAATTCTCCAGACGCACATCGGGGAGTATCGTCGCACGGTCGCCACGCCCGATCCAGAACGATTCTGCGCACGGATGGACGGGCGCTCAATTGTTGAACTCGGAAGACGCGGGAAGTTTCTGCTATTCCGACTCGATTCCGGGGACACCGTAACCATTCACCTGCGTATGACCGGCGAGCTTTCGGTCGTCGAGCCAGCTGCGGCGACCACCCCTCATATGCATCTCTGGTTCGATCTCGATGATGGTCGCCAGCTACGCTACTACGACGTTCGCAAGTTCGGCCGCTGGTCCCTGATCACGCCGGCCCAGTTCGAACTGTTTGATCAGTCGATTGGTCCCGAACCGTTCGATCCGGAGCTCACCGCAGAGACCTTCGCGTCGATGCTGCGCGGGCGGCGTCGCATTCTGAAACCGCTATTGCTGGATCAATCCTTCATTGCCGGGATCGGTAATATCTACGCCGACGAGGCGCTTTTTCGTGCAGGAATTCATCCGCGACGTCATTCACACGAGCTCACCGCGGATGAGGCGGAACGGCTCCTTTGCGAAATCCGCTGGGTACTGTCCAGTGCGCTTGAACACCGGGGCACGACGCTTCGGGATTATCGCGACGGAAACGGAGAGCCGGGAGAAAACCTCTCCCGGCTGCAAATCTATTCTCTTGACCACGATGATCCCTGCCCCAGGTGTGGCGCCCGCATCGTTCGGGACGTGGTCGGTCAGCGGGGAACTCGTTTCTGCCCGTCCTGCCAGCCAGTGAACCCGCAGGCTAAATGAACTTCCCGGGATCCGGCTCGTCCTTCTCCAGCACCGGAAAGTCGCCGTGAACCAGATCGGTGTGCATCAACCCGCTTCCGGTTGAGAACATAACCGTCTCGTCTTCGGGTTTGAGGAATCCGGATTCACGCAGCTTTCGAGCGGCGACGACGACGGAACCGACTTCCGGCGACGCGAAGAAGCCTTCCCGCTTGGCCAACAAATCCATGCCCGCAAGAAGCTCGTCATCAGATATCGCGATCGCGGTTCCGCCGCTCTGGCGCACCGCGTCAAGAATCAGATAGTCGCCGATCGCAACCGGCACCCGCATGCCTGGCGCAATCGTCGAAGCGCCCTCCCAGAGATCGGCATGCCGTTCACCCTTGTCGAACGCCCGGACGATCGGCGCGCAATTTTCCGCCTGCACACAGATCATCTTTGGACGTTTCGATCCGATGAGGCCCATCTGCTCCAGTTCGTCGAACGCCTTCCACATTCCGACGATCCCGGTTCCGCCCCCGGTTGGATAGATCATCGCATCAGGGACCCGCCAGCCGAGCTGTTCGGCGATCTCGATCCCCATCGTCTTCTTGCCTTCCTGGCGATAGGGTTCCTTCAGCGTTGAGCAATCGAACCAGCCGTGCTTTTCTGCCCCACGACGAATCAACGCGCCGCAGTCGTTGATAAGGCCTTTGACGAGCAAGACGTTGGCTCCGTAGATGTGACACTCGGCTTTCATCACGTCTGGCGCGTCAACCGGCATCGCGACGATGCCCTGAATCCCGGCCCGAGCTGCATACGCGGTCATCGCCGCAGCTGCATTTCCCGCGGACGGCATTGCCACAGTCCGGGCGCCAAGTTCGCTGGCTTTGGCGACGGCGGCGCCGAGACCGCGCGCCTTGAAGCTCCCGGTCGGATTCAACGCTTCGTCCTTGATCAACAGGCGCTCGAACCCGAAGTCAGAGGCGAGGTTCGGCGCCTCGTGCAACGGCGTTCCA
>SKTL01000168.1 GCA_007122555.1 Thermomicrobiaceae bacterium
CTGATCGAAGAGCCCGAGTACACAGACGAGTGCTGGGAAGAGGTCCAGGCAGCAGTCGAAGAGGAGCGAACGCCCGAAACGTCCTGCGCCTGGCCGATCACCGAAGCAGTGATTGCGACCACGACCGAGTTTGCCGAGGAAGCGCCGGATATCGCCGCCTTCCTGGAGCAGTTCAATACGAACGAAACACACATCAGCGAAGCGCTCGCCTACATGGCGGACAACGATGTGGATGCTGATGTCGCCGCAATCTGGTTCCTTGAGGAGTATGACGATCTCTGGTCTACATGGGTGCCGGATGATGTTGCCGATCGCGTCCGCGATGCAGTGGCCGCACTGAACGATCAGTAACTCCTGTCCAGCGATGCGGAGTGGAACCCCGTTCCACTCCGCGCAGGGTACGAAACGTCTGCTTTTCTAACGAGGCTTGTTGTTTAGAGAGTTGAGTAGTTTTTATGATTCGTTTTACCAACGGGCGGCTGTTGTCGCTTCTGGCGCTGATCGCGGCGATGACGCTGTTGATTGCCGCTTGCGACGATGCCGCGACTGATGACAGTGTGGCGGATGACGCCGCTGCAGACGACACTGAAGAAGTCGCCGATGAGGCGACAGACGATGAGGAACACGCTGGTGGCGCATGGCACGGTGAGCGAGAGATCGTGTTCGCCGACTATGGCTGGGACGGTCCGCTGTTCCATAATCGAGTCGCCCAGTTCATCCTGGAGGAAGGCTACGGCTACGAGACGACGACGGTGCCGGGAGAGACGATCCCGCTGTTCCAGGGACAAATCGATGGCGACATCGACATCTCCACCGAGATCTGGCTGGACCAGATGCCGCCGTACGGACCTGCGGTTGAGGATGGGACGATCGTCGACCTCGGTCAGAACTTCGATGGCGGGACACAGGGCTGGTACGTGCCGACCTATGTCATCGAAGGCGATGAAGAGCGCGGGATCGAGCCGATGGCGCCTGATCTGTCACATGTTGATGATCTCCCGGAGTACTGGGAACTCTTCCAGGATCCCGAAGATGATTCAAAGGGGCGGATTTATGACGGCGTCGCAGGTTGGGAACTTGAGCGCGTCAACGAAGTCAAGATCCCAGCCTACGGCCTGGATGAGTACTACAATCGATTCCTTCCCGGCTCCGGCCCGGCGTTGCATACGTCGTTGATCACGGCGTACGAGCGCGGCGAACCCTGGCTCGGATTTCAGTGGGTGCCCAACTGGGTAACTGGACTCTACGACCTGACAATGCTGGAAGAGCCTGAGTACACTGAGGAATGCTGGGACAGAATCCAGGAAGCGGTTGAAGAGGGAACCACTGTCGAAGAAGCGTGTGGCTGGCCGGTGTCGGACGTACACATGGCGGCTAACGCTGAGTTTGCCGAGGAAGCGCCGGACGTCATCGAGTTCTTCCGCAACTACGAAACAACCCTCGAGCAGAATGACCTGGCGTTGGCGTACATGGCGGAGAACGAAGTCGGCCACCAGGAAGCCGCAATCTGGTTCCTCCGGGAGTATCCCGATACCTGGACCGAGTGGGTTCCTGATGATGTCGCGGCGCGAGTGCAAGACGCGTTGGACAATCTGTAGCACTCGAGATGCTTGCCCTGAAGACGTGCCGGGCCTGTCACAAGGTAGGCCCGGCACGCCTCATCATCTGATTTGACGCGATTGGACGCAAGATTCGGGTTGACGAATGGCAACCTACTTGTTATTCTATAACGCGTTCTACCCCGGTTCGACGTTCACAACATCGCAAGGCGATGTGAACTGAATCCAGGGGGATGACGGAGGAGATGCTGAGATCGGACAGGCCGGACTCAGCCACCGTGATCAGGAAGAACCTGGTTGCGAGGATTCAATGTGAAGACGCCGTTTTCGCACCTGCCAGGCGAGCTTCTATGTCCCGATTCGTAATTGACCATCGAGCACGCGCAGGCTTGTGCCAGTGTGCGTGTATTAGCGCAGGAACAATCCTTGCGGTGCATCAATGGCGGATGGGAGCGTTCGACGCCGTGGCGATAAAGGTCCGGGCGTCGAATAAGGAGTCGCCGCAGCCGCGAACGGCGTCGTGTTTTTAGTGAGAGGATTTGCCGTGCTACGGCCACTTTCAATACGCTGGTTTCTTCCACTGGCGGTTCTGATGTTTGCGCTGGTCCTTGCGGCCTGCGACGCGGATGATGACGCCGCGGATGACGTTGTCGACACCGACGATACAGAAGCGGTAACCGATGACGCGGACGACACTGATGTCGCCGCAACGGATGATGAAGATGATGCAGTCGCTGATGATACCGATGTCGCCATCGGCGAATCCGACTGGGACGGCGCCATTACCTTCGCTGACTATGACTGGGACAGCGCGCAGGCGCTGAACTATGTCGTTCGCACGATCCTTGAGGAAGGCTATGGCTACGAGACCGACGCGGTCTTCGGCCAGACTATTCCGCTGTTTCAAGGTCTGATGAGCGATGACATTCAGATCTCGCTCGAGATCTGGGTTGATCAGCAGGAAGGCTGGGAGCCGGCGCTCGAAGAGGGCCAACTGCATGACCTCGGCCCGAGCTTCGGTGAATCGGTCCAGGGCTGGTTCGTCCCCACCTACATGATCGAGGGTGACGAGGAGCGCGGAATCGATCCGATGACGCCAGATCTGCGTCACGTTGATGACCTCCCGGATCACTGGGAGTACTTTGAAGACCCGGAAGACTCCGACAAGGGTCGCTTCCTGGACTGCATTGCCGGCTGGGAGTGTGAGCGCGTAAACGAGGCGAAATTCTACGCCTATGGTCTGGACGAGACCTACAATCGC
>SKTL01000046.1 GCA_007122555.1 Thermomicrobiaceae bacterium
CACGGCCGTTCGACGGCGCTTACCGGTATCCTGCTGTCACTCACCGCGGTCGCGTTCGTTGCGGGGAGTCTCTTGTCCAGCCGGGTCGTCAACCGCTTCGGCATAAAACCAGCAATCTATGGGGGCGCCACCGCCTCGGCGATCGCCTTGATCGTTACCTTGACGGTGATGCCCGGCGTCTGGGTTAGCCTGGCGCTGCTCATGGCGTTCGGGATGATGCAGGGTATCCGCGGCGCGGCGGCGAGTGTTCTCGGTTTGATGCAGTCTCCGGAGCATCAGGGCGCAATGATGGGGTTTCGCGCGTCGGTGGTCCAGATGGGATACGTCCTGGGCGGCCTCGTTGGCGGCGGACTGCTTGCCATCGGCGGATACGCGTTGCTCGGGACGATGTTCGGCCTGTTGATTGTTGTCGCTTCGGTCTACATGGCGGCGCGCGTTGATACCGATTCGCAATCTCGGGCAAACGAAAAACCGGGATGAGCAAAACGCCCATCCCGGTTGATTGCGCACTCGCTTGATACGGTGAGCCTAGTCGGCAGGGACCAGATCTTCCGCCTTCTCGGCTGACCAGCGAAGGTTGAGGTTTCGGTTGGCGCCGACCTCATCCAGCCGTTTGTAGAAGGTATCGTGCGGAGCCGAGGTGACATAATCCGGATCACTCTTCGACTCTTCATCGATCTGGATCATTGCATCAATGAACTTGTCGAGTGATTCGATGCTCTCGGTCTCGGTCGGCTCAATCATCATCGCTTCGTCTACCACGAGCGGGAAGTACACCGTCGGCGGATGAACGCCGAAGTCGAGCAGTCGCTTGGCGATATCGAGCGCCCGCACGCCGTTCTTTTTCTGCTGGTTCGCCGAGAGGACGAACTCGTGCATACAGGTCCGGTCGTAACGCAACGTGTACCGATCCTTCAGCTTGTTCATCATGTAGTTGGCGGCGAGCACCGCGTCTTCGCTGATCTGACGCAGACCTTCGGCTCCGTTCATTCGGATGTAGGTGTACGCCCGGACGTGCATGCCAAAGTTGCCATGGAATCCGTGAATCCGGCCGATCGACTTCGACGGGTGATACCAGTCGTACTTCAGCTCGCCATCGTCAACCTTCGCAACCCGCGGTCCCGGCAGGTACTCGGCCAGATAACCCGCGACACCGACCGGGCCCGATCCCGGTCCACCGCCGCCATGCGGCGTGGAGAAGGTCTTGTGCAGGTTGTAGTGCATGATATCGATACCGAGATCGCCGGGCTTGGCGATGCCGAGAATCGCGTTGAAATTCGCGCCGTCGTTGTAAACAAGGCCGCCAGCTTCGTGAACGATGTTGACCACCTCGTGAATGTGCTCATCCCAGAGACCGAGCGTATTCGGATTGGTGATCATCAACGCGGCAGTGTCCGGGCCGACCAGTTCGCGAAGTTTTTCGATATCGGCGTTCCCGCGGGAGTCTGACGGTACCGTCACAACGTTGAAGCCGGCCATTGCGGCTGTCGCCGGGTTGGTGCCATGCGCCGAATCGGGAACCAGGACGGTGCGGCGTTGCGTCTCGCCGCGCTCTTCAAAATAGGCGCGAGCCATCAGGACGCCGGTCAGCTCACCATGGGCTCCGGCTGCTGGCTGCAGGGTGACCTGGTCAAACCCGCTGATCTCGCCGAGCATCTCCTGCAGCTCGTGCATAAGCTCCATCGCGCCCTGGATCGTCGCCGGATCCTGCTCGGGGTGAATGGATCCGTACCCCGGGAGCTTGGACATCAGCTCGTTAATCTTCGGGTTGTACTTCATCGTGCAGGACCCGAGCGGGTAGAAGTCGATGTCGATCGCGTGGTTCAGATGGGACAATCGAGTGAAGTGGCGAATCACGTCGATCTCGCTCACTTCGGGCAAATCAAGCTCGCTACGCTGCAATTCCGCGGGAATCTCATATTCAGGAACATCCGGTTCCGGAACTGAAATACCTCGGCGTCCGGGTTTGCTCAGTTCGTAAATCAGCGGCTCTGTACGCATTCAGATCCTCCACAGTTCTGTTCGCGCGTGCGAGACCAAGGGGGCTGCAATGCACGCTATTTTGAGCATAGCACCGTGGCCATCAGCGTCGCAAGAAATCCAGGCCCGACATCGGTTTAACGGTAGACATCGCGGGGATTAAGCGGTACAAGAACGAGTGCGTAAACAATCGATGCAATTGTGTCTCCAGATGACGTTCCGCCAGTCAAACCTCGGGCGTCGGTATCTGGAACTCAGGAAAGCAGGGAGTATGTCACCCAACACTCCTGACCGACCTGATCATTTGATGTCACGGCGGGCGTTTCTGCGACAAAGCGTCAGCCTCGGCGCCGCCGCTCTGGCAGGATCGACGCTGCTGGCTGCCTGCTGGCCGTTTGGCGACGATGATGACAATGACGAGGAGGCGACACCGACCCCGGTTGTGGATCTGCAGCCTACTCCCGAGCCAACACCAGAACCGGAACCAACGCCGACACCCGTCTTGACTCCAACGCCCGAACCTTCACCGACGCCGATTCAACCGCCCGATGAGCCTCAACCAGGCGGGCGTTTGACCATCGCATTGCCGGCTGATCCGCTCAGTCTTCATCCTCGGGCGGATGAACTCGTCACCAACTGGACAGTAATGTCGCAGATCTACGACGCACTGATGGAGGTCGATCATCAGTTCGAGCCGGTACCGGTTCTGGCTGATGACTTCGAGATCGCTGAAGACGGGAGCGCCTATACGTTTACGATTCCGAGTGACGTCTTCTTCCATAATGGCGACCTGCTAACCGCTGACGATGTCGCCTACACCCACCAGTGGATGAGCTC
>SKTL01000003.1 GCA_007122555.1 Thermomicrobiaceae bacterium
ATCGTGGCTGTGGTCATGATCGTGATCATGGTCGCTCATCGCTCGCTCCTGTCCGCTGGCTCCAGCCAGTGTTCGAAGATGTCAACTACCAGTCGATCCTTTGTCAGACCTGAATAGTCGCCCCAGAGATCCCGTTGATCGAACTCGACGCGGTAAACCGGAATCTTCGGCTCGCTGTATCTGCCGTACGCCATGTGTTCGGGGTTCGGCCAGGGGTCATACACCGCATCGACGCAGCCGGTCCTGCCTTTGACATACCATGGGGTGCGGTGATGTGTTGGCGGATCATCAGCCTTGACAATCACCGCGTCTCCAGGCCTGAAGCGTCCGCGGTGCGTCATGACCCGGCCTCCCAGCGTTCCTCAAGATCGTGAACCTTCGCATCGATCTCGTCGGTCGTAAGGTATCCCTTTTCCGTCAACAGCATCTCCAGGGATGCCGACCAGCGCTCGAAATAGGTCAATCGCTCGTATTCATCCGGCGGCAGGGCTTCAATTCCCCGGCGAAGCTCGTCGGTTACCATGATTCCCTTGCTCTTCAGCAAGTTCGGCAACACCGCAGTCTGACGCTCCCAGTCAAGCCACTGATGATCATCCTGTTCGATCAGTTCGTCGGTCGGCCAGCCCCCGCGGTCGTGTGGTTTCTGCATATCCCGCTCCTCTCAGTAGCTTTTGAAACGGACTATAGCGCCGATGAGGGGCGATGTCGAACAGGCCGAGAACGAGCAAGACGACGCTCACCGAGTGCATTGACAAACGCCACGATTATCCCGATGCCACTGAGGACGTAGAACGCGGTGAAGAGTTTGCCGAGCGTCGTCGCAGGAGTCAGGTCACCGAAACCAACCGTCGTTAGCGTGATCACGCTGAAATAGAAGGAATCGACAACTCCCCAGCCCTCGATCGTGTACATGGCAATGGTTCCAGCCGCCAGCAGCACGATGACCAGAAACAAGAGCCTCCGCAGGTGCGGATCGACGATGAAAGAACCCATACTCCTTGTGAAATCCCAGATAAGGACGAGCATGCTGATCATATGGTCGCTCCTGCCTTTCATGCGTATCACGGCTGGCGCACGCCGCCTGTCTCGTTGCCGCGCTCATCGTGCGCTACACGAAGATCGTATATTGGCCGGTACCGATCGAAGAGCGTCACAAGCAGTGTCAGCAGAAGGACGAAGAACAGGAGATCGCGAAGTCGCGGCATCCCATCAATGGTCGGGATCAGGAAGATGTAAACGAGCGCGATTCCCGTATTGATCAGCGCCATCGCCACAAACTCGAGTGCAATGCTGGTCCATTCAGTGCCGCGCACCGCCAGCCAGTGACTGACGAACGCATTCGCGGCGACGACAACCGCGACCCCGACAATCATGCGAAGCGGCGAAACGTCGACGTTCGGCAGCATCTGAGCAAATATCACACTGATGAGCGCAACCAGCGCGACCTTCTCAACCACTCCTTCTCGCCAGTGTCGACTTGCGCGCGGGGACGGCGTCATTCGGGCGAACTGATCCGCGTTCGCGTCAGCATCGTACGTCGCCGGGTAATCCTGAACCGGCAACCGGACAATAATCATCCGATATGCCGGAACCGCGAGGGCGACCAGGCCAGCGACGAGGGCGATAAACCAGAGATTGTCCCTGAGCGCGTCAGCCCAGCTTTCATTCGGAGCAGATCCAAGCACAGTTTCTTTGAGAAAGTCGGTGAAGTCGAGTTGAGCAACGTGAATCCAGTACTCCTGAGGCAGCTTGATGACGATCCAGATCACTGCAGCAGCGACGAGAACGTGGTACCGGGTAAGTCGCACGATATCCCATCGGGTTCTCGCCAACTCGACGTAAATGAAGAAATACTCGAACACGTTCGGGAAGGCCATGAGCAGGAATCGAATCCCCGTCAGTTCAAACAGGGTGCTTCCCGCCAGGCGAAGATACCACAGGAACCTGCTGGCGCGAACGGCGAACACGTTCGACCAGTTCCGCATCGTGGCGATATAAGCAATCGCCAGATAGTAGACGTCCAGAGCCTTGTCGTATGACTGGTAGAAGGCGAGCTCAAGGTTTGTGAGGGTGCTGAAAACAGTCTCATCGACCGCGTCAATGACCAGTGCGGCGATGATCGCCGGCAGGGGATATCGGAAGATGAAGAGAGGCGCGATAACGCGAAGCGCAACCACGGTGAGGAAAACCAGCGCATCTCCGAGATCGCCCATTATGCCTGTTGAAGCCTCTCAACACGGAAGATCCAGTATGCTCGTCCCGCGAGCACAATCCCGGCAACGAGCAAAGCGGCGCCCAGCACGACCAGCAGTGATCGTTGCGGATCAGTCGCAACATAGAAGGCGGCCCCGAGACCAATCTCCACGATTGCGTACAGTGCGCTCCCCCAGCGGATCTCCACGAGCCGGGAATCGGTAGACGCGCCGTAGATTCCGATCAAACCGCTGAGCACGAGGGCTCCGGCTATGATCACTCGCCCGTCACCGGACGACACAAAACCGAGCCAGGGAGAAAGAAAGGCTGTTACTCCCGCGATAAGACCAATCACCCGTCGCAGCAGCATTGTCGGTCGTGCAGAGAGTTCAGAGGGCTGCCAGACCGCGGCTCCGAGGTGCAACACGCTTACCCCGGCAAGGTAGGCTCCAACTATCTGTGTGATTGTTGCCGAGGCATGCTCGGTCGCGAACAGCAGATAGAAGCCAAGCGCCGTCGCCACGGCGGCTTGAATCGCGACCGCCATTGCGGTCACCTCCGATTGCCACGGAGCGTACGATTGAAGGTGCTTTCCCATGAAGCCTGACACTCGATGACTCCCG
>SKTL01000435.1 GCA_007122555.1 Thermomicrobiaceae bacterium
AACGATACAAAGCGCAGAGCATCGCCACGGTCATGAGGTTGCGATCCCGTTTCGAGTGTTATCGCCGCTGTCAGACATCTCCGAACAGGGCCTCCCGTGTGAGCTGTCCCCGTTTCGGCGCGACTTCGAACTGATCACGCTCCTGACTGCTGCTCATTCAACAGAGCTCTTTTCCGGGTGTCCGTTGACCGCGCTCATACTCTCAGCCAATCTGACGCCACAGGTGCTGAAGAACGGTTCCGTGAGACACGTCGCCATGGCGCTGCTGTTGTTTCCGTTACACATCTGTCACAACGCTGTGGCGTATTCAAGCGCTGATGACACGGTCAATCTCGGAGAATTGAATCAATCTCGGGAACGGGCAAACGTCGCCTTGACGCAGACTCCCGGGAACATGACCTTGCTTGATCGGAGGGCGCAATGAACCGTCTGGCATTGATCATTCTCACGCTGTTTGTTGCAGCAGGCGCCATTCTTGGCGGGATCGGGTTGATCGTTGAGGCTGATCTCGGAATGGATCCAGCCCTGCTTGACGGCACGCCGTTCGCCAGCTTCGTTGTGCCGGGGTACATCCTGTTGCTGGCTGTTGGGGGCTCGAACCTCATCGCCGGGATTCTGCTCTTGGTCGACCACGAGCAAGCTTCTTCCTTCGCATTCCTGGCGGGCTCGATTCTGACCATCTGGATTGCGGTCCAGGTCGTCATGATCGGGATGGTGAGCCTTCTGCAGCCTGCATACTTCACCTTCGGCCTGATGACGATGGGCTTCGCCTATCGCTACTGGCTGGAGACCATCGGCTACGCCAGCTAGATGATGACTTCGCCGCCGTGGATATCGATCGCCGCGCCGGTGATGTAGCGGGATGCGTCCGATGACAGGAACAGCACCGAGTCGGCGACTTCCTCTGGCGTGCCCATCCGGCCGAACGGGATGCCATTGATCACGCCCCTGAGTGACTCCTCGGTCGTCGTTGCTTCGATCATCCCGGTATCGATGATGCCGGGGTTGATCGCGTTTACATTCAGCTCGAACGGAGCCGTTTCCCGGGCCAGATGACGCATGAACCCGAGCACGGCGGCCTTGGAGGCCGTGTAGTGCGCCCCGCCCAGTGTGCTGGTCGCCCTCCCGGCCATCGAACCCATGATCACGATTTTCCCGAACCGTTTCTCCTTCATGATCGGCAACACAGCCTGGGCGCAGAGGAACACGCCGGTCAGGTTGACGTCCACAACCAGTCGCCACTCCTCCTCGCTGATGTCGTCGACCGCGGTTGGCTGCAGCACGCCGGCGATGCAGGCCAGTATATCGACGGTTTCGAACGTGTCGACTGTCTGCCTCACCATGTTCGCGACCGCATTCGCATCCCGCACGTCGACCTCGACAGCCAGCGCCGATCCGCCCTGTTCCACGATTTGCCGGGTCGTTTGCTCGGCCTGGGCGCCATTGAGGTCCGCGACCACGACGGACGCGCCTTCACTGGCAAGCGCCCGGGCGCTGGCGGCGCCCATCCCGGCTCCGCCTCCGGTTACGATCGCGACACGTCCGTTTAGATCTGTGTGGCGCATTCCGTTGCCTTCCCGTTACTGATCGTCACAGCCGCCCGGATCATACGGTGTATGGCAGCGGCTGACGCGATGTCTGCGTTTCGCCTGAGTTCCAGGGGATTATCGTAAGCGGGCGAGATTCCGGCAAGGCCGCCGACTCGGATGATGCGGCGCCGGCGAACGTGTTAACACCGAACATCCTGTATCCTCACACCGTGGTCCGGCAGGCTCGGAGGAAACGGACGAGACGATTATGTCGACTGGGACGAGCGCCGAACCGGTATCAACGGCGGGGCAGTTCGACCGCACCGGAATCCTGGTTCTGGTGATTCTGTGTCTGGCAATGTTCATCAGCGGGATGAACGCGATCGGGCTGCAGCCTTTCCTGGTTGATATCGGCGGCGATCTAAACGTCAGCGTCTCCGCGGCGGGCCAGGCGATGACCGTGACGCTCCTGATGAGCGCACTGGCCGGGTTGATCGCCGGTCCGGTGGCGGACCATTTCGGTCATCGCCGGTTGATGATCGGCGGCGCGCTGATCCTGGCGACCAGCTCGCTTGGGACGGCGATTGCCCCGAGCTACGTTCTCTTCATGCTGTTCAGGCTGATCGGCGGGATTAGTCTGGCGCTTCTGAATGGCCTCTCGCTGGCAATCGCGGGAAGCTACTTCACCGGCTCCGCCCGACGCCGCGCGCTGAGCATCACCGTCTCGGCGATGTCCGGAACGGCCATTCTCGGTGTTCCGCTGCTCTCCTGGATCGGCGACGTCTGGAGCTGGCGCTGGGCATTCGCCTCGCTTGGCGTCGTCGCCATACTGCTGGCGCCCGTATTACATCGACTCATCCCGCTAACGCTGGTGAAGTCGAGTCCGTTTCGGTTTTCGCAGATCGCCAGCGCCTACCGTCCCCTGCTCCAGCAGCGTGCAGTGGTCGCGCTGTACATCGGAAGCTTTCTGCGGGCGATCTTCTGGCTCGGAATCCTCACTTATTTCGGGGCGTTCATGATCGAGCGGCATGGCCTGACGCTGCAACAGGTGGGGCTGACCTACATGGTTGGCGGAGTTGGTTTCCTGATCGGGAGCCTCGCGGCGGGCGGGCGGTTTGGACAGTTCAATCACCGAATTCTCTTCACCGTGACGACGATCATGAGCGGGCTGTTCTTCGGATTGACCTACGTAGCTCCGGTCGAGGCGATCGGGGCGATACTCTTGTTGACCGTCGGCGGATTTTTTGGAGCGATTGGCTGGGTTATCCTGAACACGAT
>SKTL01000501.1 GCA_007122555.1 Thermomicrobiaceae bacterium
TCAGTTGGATCAACCGGCCTGCGTCCTCTCGCAGACACTGGATAGAGATATCGACATACTCACGCGACGTATCAACCCCAATCGCAGCGCCCAGCGAGTCGAGCTCCTCGTTGAGTTGCTCGAACGTGAAGGAATCCGCCCCGCGAGTGAGCATCTGACCGGTCAATCGGGCCAGACCGGGCCGTGAAGCGTCAAGCGCGGAGCCGGCCGGTATCCTCAGCTCGACAACTACTGCTTCACTCGTCGGGTCGTAATTGGCGACAAGTCGGGAGCCATTCGAGAGCTGTTTTTCCTGAATGTCCAGCCGAGTCCGCGGAGCGCCCGAGATCGTCTCTTCGGCATGTCCATCCGTATAGAAATGAGGTGGATGCAACATATTCGCAACGTCCGCCCCTGCTTCTACCGACGGCCCGCCGCCGTCATCATCCGGTATCAGCCAGCCGAGCGTGTAGCGGCCGTCCTTCAGGTAGGAGTTTGCGACGCGCCTGACGTCTTCGGGCGGCACCGCACCCACTCGCCCAATGTATTCATCCGGATCAAGGTCCGAGGCGACCGTCGCCATCGAGCCGAGCCAGTATCCCTGATGGGTGACGCTTTCGGCTGAATAGGCGAACTGCGCTCGAATCTGCTTGATCGCTCGTTCCAGTTCCGGATTGGGAACGAATTCCTCGCGAAGGCTCCGGACTTGATCGAAAACGACTGATTCGACGTCGGCTTCCGAGGTCTCCGGCAGGAGCGTCGCGCTGATGGAGAAGAGGTTGGGATCGATCGAAAGCGAGTAGCCTGAACTGGCCCCAGAACAGAGCCCGGACGACACCAGCGAACGATAGAGCCGGGAACTTCGCCCCATTCCACCGCCGCCGCCAATCCCGATGCCCTTCCCGCCGGAGAGCACCGTATCCAGCACTTCCATGGCCGGGCTGTCAGGGTGAGCCGCGCTCGGCGAGTGCCAGGCGAGGGACATCTGCTTCGCCGGGGCCGGACGCCGCACGGTCACCCGCCGTTCGGCCATCTGTTCGGGCTCAGCGGTGCGAACCTGCGGAACATCCGGTCCGGGATCAATCGAACCGAAGTAGCGGTCGACGAGCGCAATCGCTTCATCCGTATCGACAGCTCCGACAATCACGACCGTCGAGTTTCGCGGGGTATAGTACGTCTGGTAATGGTCGTAGAGTTCATCGCGGGTCATCGAACGGAGGTCGGACTCGAAACCGATCACGCTCTGGCCGTATGGATGGGCCCGGAACGCCGCGCCGAGCATCTCCTCACGCAGATGGAAGCCTGGATTGTTCTCGTTGCCTTCACGTTCGGACAGAATGACGGTCCGCTCTTTTTCAAACTCATCTTGATCGAATGTCGCATTCTGCATACGGTCGGACTCGATCGAGACAGCGAGTTCGAGCTGGGTGTTGGGAAGCGTTTCGAAATATGCCGTAAAGTCGAGCGAGGTGAATCCGTTCAAGGTTCCGCCGAACTTGTTGATCGTCCGGAAGATCGCTCCCGGCTGATATTGCGGGGTCCCTTTGAACAGCATGTGTTCGACCCAGTGGGAGATCCCGGTGCGACCGAGCGGTTCGTTTCGTGCGCCAACCCGGTACCAGATCCAGAATGACACGACTGGCACGCGGTGCGATTCCCGGACGATGACGCTCAGGCCGTTGTCCAGCGTGACTCGCTTTGTTGTTTGCTCGACCGCCATATGGTTCCTCTCAGTTCAACGGGAAAGTTGCTCGTTCTACGGAGTCAGTTGCGGGTTCTCATCAGGTAATCATGCTCGAATCTGAGTATGCCAGACCCGATACTGCGGGCCTTGCGATTTCAATCATCCATCGCCGGCCGAGGCCGCGGGTATGGGCGCTCCTCAGTCGATTCCCTTCTTCCCCGACGCAGAGTAGCAAGACAGAGAAGCGCCAGCGCAATCAGCGCGATACCGCCTACCCAGGCGCTAACCGTAAGCCCAGACGTGAACGCCTCCCTCGCGCTCTCCAGCAATATCACGCCGGCTCCTTCTGGCAGCTCGCCGGAAGTCGCAACGGCTCCGCCGAGCGTGTCTATCGATGTTTCGCTGACCATTCCCGACACCGACGCGGGGATCGTATCGAGCAGCTGACTCCGGTACACGGCGGTTCCAACGCTTCCAAGAACGGCAATCCCCATTGCGATCCCGAACTCAGCGCCGGTTTCAGAAATGCCGGACGCGGTTCCTGCGCGTTCCGACGGCACGGACCCGATAATGAGGTCCGTGGTCAGGGCGGTGACGAGGCTGACGGCGAACGTGGCGATAATCAGCCCGCTAACCAGGACCGTCAGCCCGCTCGAGATCTCAACCTGGGTCAGCAATCCGAACCCGGCGGCTCCAACCAGCAAATTGGAAACAATCACATTGACCGGACGCATGAGACGAACCAGCGCTGACGCCAGAAGCGACCCGATGATCCCGCCGATTGCCGCTGGAACCATCCACATGCCGGCGCGAACCGGGGAAAGTTCCAGCACCAGTTGCAGATGCTGGGCGCTGATGAACTGCATTCCCGCGAGCATGAACATGCTCAGCGAGTGCGTCGCGACGACCGCGCTGAACGCCCCGGACCGGAACAGTTTCAGATCAAGCATCGGATCGCTCAGCCGTTGCTGTCTCCGAATGAACAATGCGCCCACTGCGATTCCCAGCACTATGGCGAGGACCGGCGACGGCGAGAGTCCGTAGCGGGCAAGCTCCTTGAGTCCGTATACGACGGCCAGAATGGTCACCAGCGACAACAGCGCGCTGGCCGGATCCAGGCGTCCCGGATTCGGGTCTCGA
>SKTL01000532.1 GCA_007122555.1 Thermomicrobiaceae bacterium
ACGCCTGATCGAGTTTGGCTGGCTGAATCCATCGATCGCGCAGACCCGGCTGCCATTCGTCGTGCCTGGATCAATCGGACTGGCGCTAGCGGCGGCTACCATTCCGGGAGCGTTCATCGTGTCAAGCGGCTGGCCATTACTTGGCGGACTGGTTGTTGGCTCCGTCGGCAGCGCGGTGTTGATCGCCGGCAACATCATCCCGCATACGACGGTGAGAGGCGAGCAGGCCGCCCTGCCCTGGCGCGGGTTTCGATCCGGTCTGATCCGGGCGCGCGATGAAGGACACGGCGCGCTGGATCTCGACCGGGCCTTCCCCTATATCGTCGCGATGGGTCTTGCGCCCGGGTTCGATCGCTATCTCCGTAGAGCCAGTCAATCCGGCTACGTCCCGGAGTGGATCGGCCCCCGTCCGCTCGTGCTGGAATGGCCCGAAGGATGGCACACCTACTGGATCGCCCTGCACACTGCGCTCGGCCCCACCGACCCGGCGAACACGACTGTCCCGGAAGGCTCTCCATGGCGCCGGAGCCTGACAGGCGGCCGCTTCTGACGCGCGTCCCGCCAGCGATTTTCGGTGGCGATTCGACCAAACGACAGTGTCCGGAATCATCCAGAAGCGGTAAAATAGCGTCGAGAAACAATTCAATATCAGCAGATGGAATCACAGAATGGCAATACCACAATCCGCCCGCCCCAGGACGAACCGCAGCCGGCTCGTTCTTCTTCCATTGATTATCCTGCTCCTTCTGGGTATCGGCACAATCTCCGCCTTCGCCTTTGAAGATCCGCCGAGAGAACCGGGCCTGCACGACGACGCAGGCGTCTTCAACGCGCAGGAACGCTCCGAGATCGAGCGGGCAATCGACCGGGTTGAGGAAACCGGCGCGCCGACAGTGGTGTATCTGCGGCTCCTGCACACCGTGAGTGATCGAGCAATCGGAGACGGTCAACGTCTGATGGAAGCCTGGGAACTCGAGTCAGAGCCAGGCGCCCGCGACGGCGTAGTCATGTTCTTCAACCTTGAACCGGAAGACCCGAATCGCGGCGAGTTCGGGATCGTGGCCGGTGAGACGCACTTTGACGGCGGAGCGCTGCCGCAATCGGAGCTCGACAACATCCGCGATTCGATGATTGATCTGCTGGCGCAGGACCGGATGGCCGACGCAATTGTCCTCGGGCTGAACATGACAGCGGATCGGATCGAGGCCGGACCTCCCGAGCCAACGATCCTGGCTCGCATCTTCGACCGGACTGCGCGCGGACCAGTCAGCCTGCTGAACATACTTTCGGTTTCGGCAGCCGTGCTTTTCGCCGTTCTGGGCGTACGACGATGGCGCGAACGACCGTTCGCGGCGCATTCGCAGTTGGACCGCACCGATCGTCGGCCATCGGAATTGCATCCTGCACTGGCCGGCGCACTTGTCCAGAGCAAGGTCGATCACACCCAGATCGAGGCGACAATCATTGAGCTCGCCAAGCACGGCGCGATCACGTTTGAGCCGGACCCGCGCAAGAAGAAGCGGGTCCAGATCAGAATACTCGATCCAACCATCGGGGCGAATACGTTTGAGAACAGCCTGCTTGAACTTCTCGGTAAATACGCAGCAGATCAGGTCCTGGATCAGAACGCGCTCGGCCGGACCCGGAACAACTGGGGACATGTTCAAGAGCTCATCCGCGACGACTTGCGTCATGTCGGCTGGTTCGACCGCAACGTATCGAGCAAACGCACCCCGCTGTTCCTGTTCGGCGTCCTGGCGCTCGGCCTTGGCGCGCTGCACTTCGTCCCGCTATCGGTTATCGACGAACCGTGGGTTCTGGTTGGAGGCGGCTTGCTGGGGCTCGTCGGCATAGGGCTTATCATGACCGCGTCGCGTTACCCGGAAACGACGATCGAGGGCGAGAAAGCCGCCGTTCCATGGCGAGGGTATCAGGATGGACTGAGTCGGGCGGCAAAGCAGGGATACGGCACGATCGATCTCGACGACGCGTTTCCCTACATCGTCGCCTTCGGCCTGCCAAACCGATACAAGAAACACTTCAAGCAGGCCAGCGAGAGCGGATTCGTTCCGTCATGGCTCGATGATCGACACGTTCACGGTCAACCTATGGCCGGCAACTGGTTCGTCTACTGGAACGCCTTCCACACGTCGGTCACCCCGAGTTCCTCAGGAAGCGGCGGCGCCGGAGGAGCAGCAGGCGGCAGCGGCGGGTCTGGCGGACGGTTCTGACAGCGTGTCCCGATCCTTGAATTCCCTGCTACGATGTGACTGTTGAATCGTCAACGCGCATACCGGACAGGGGAAGCTAGATGACTCGTTTCCAGATCTCTGACTGGCGTATGGATAAGTCCGGACTGTCCGGCAAGGGCGGCATGGTCGTTGCCAAACAGGAACGAGCGGCCTGCGCCGGCGCGGAGATGCTGGCCGAGGGCGGCAATGCGATTGACGCAGCGTGTGCGGCAGCCTGGATGATGGCGGTTATGGAACCCCACCTGAACACGCTGGGCGGCGCCGGCTACATCCTTTACCGGCAGGCGAGCGGAGATGCGCACGTTGTCGATTATTCCAACCGCGCACCAGCAAAGGCGACGACCGAAGCGCTTTCGTCGCGGACGACGGCGGAATTCAGCGGACCGCTCGCTGCGGCAGTACCCGCCACGGTTGCCGGCTTGACGACAGCCAGCGAGAAGTTCGGAACCCTTCCGCTCGCGACCGTGATGGCCCCGGCAATCGACGCAGCCGAGAACGGCATGGAGCTAGACTGGCATTTCGTGCTGCATCTGGTCTTGAACCTGAACG
>SKTL01000122.1 GCA_007122555.1 Thermomicrobiaceae bacterium
TCGGCGCTCGAAGTCTTTCACGAACTGGAGATCTCAGTGCCTGTTGTCGGCCTGGCGAAGGAGAACGAGGAGATCTTTCTGCCCGGCCGAAGTGATCCGATCATTCTCCCGCGAGACGCCCAATCACTCTATCTGGTGCAACGCGTTCGCGATGAAGCGCATCGATTCGCAGTGACGTTCCACCGCGGTAAGCGGAAGAAGGCGAGCTTCCGCTCAGCACTGGATGAGGTTCGCGGACTCGGTCCGCAGCGGAAGAAAGCGTTGCTGCGCACGTTCGGATCGGTCAAGAGGATCCGGGAAGCTACCGCCGAGGACCTTTCGACCGTTGACGGGATCGGTCCGGCGCTTGCCGAACAGATCAAGTCGGAGCTCGGGTCGTCATGAGCCAGATACATCATCATCACGCAGATCCCGCCGCGATCGATGACGCTATGAAAATTCTGGAGAACGGCGGGCTGGTCGTCTTCCCGACCGACACGGTGTATGGAGTTGGCGCGTCCGTGCGACGCTCGGACGCGGTGGCGAGCCTCTATGTGGCCAAGGGACGGCCGCTGGAGCGGGCAATTCCGGTTCTCGTTTCGGGCGAGGATTCAGTCGGCTCGCTTGCGACAACAGTGCATGAGTTCGCCGGTGCGCTAATGCGCCGATTCTGGCCCGGTCCGCTGACGATCGTCCTGCCCGCTGCTGATTGGTTGCCGGAGGAGATTGTCCGTGACACTGGCTGTGTCGGCGTCCGAATGCCCGATCATCCAGTCGCGCTGGAGTTGATTCGTCGCAGTGGCGGTGCGCTGGCGACGACGAGCGCCAACCGATCTGGCGAGCCGGAAACGCGAACCGCGGTTGATGCCGCGGAGCAGATTGGCGATCGTGTCGATCTGGTGCTCGACGGTGGAGAATCACCCGGAGGCGTTCCGTCAACTGTGGTGAAGATCGAATCTGACGGCTCCTGGACGATTCTGCGGACTGGAGCGATTACCGAAGCGCAGATCGCTCGGGTGATCGGTTAACTGCAATATCAGTAACCGCAAGGCGCACGTACTATGCGCTGGCGCTGTCGCCGGATTCGCCAGTTTCCGGCGATAGGCCGACCAGTGATCCGATCCAGACGCCTACGGCGCTGCCAACAATACCTCCCAGTACTCCGGCCATGAGGAGATCCGTCTCGGATGTAAACGCGCTGGTGAAGACGACCGACGCCAGTAAGCCAAGTATCGCGCCAGGGATAAGCCCGATCGCCATCCCGCGGTGCGCGAGCTCCAGAACCTGAACGTTGACGGTCGTGACTTCAGAGACCGGTTCCTTCCAGATCGCGTGCGACGCGTAGACTTTTCCGAGCGCTCCGCCATAGACGATGTGCAGAATGAGGTTGCCGAGTATCGGGAGCGGTCCGGCTCCGATGTCCGCCGCAAAGAATCCGGCGCCAACGAGGGGAAAGAAGACGGTGATCGACAGCGCCCACGGAATCAGGCCGAACTTGACTCCACGCTGAAATCCGTCGCCGGACAACCGTTGTTCAGCAACACCGGCATAAATGATGGCCCAGCCGATTCCGGCGATCACGTGAATCGCGATCGCAAGCGCCAGATTGACGGTCGCGATCTCGGTGACGGTGTTATTGATCAGGGCAGCCAGCCAGAGCTGGATCTGATTGGCGCCGGATGCCGTGCTTCCGAGCAATGCGCCAAATCCGTAGGAGAGGAGCACTGCGCCGGTCATGATTCCGGTCGCGACAAATCCGGAAACGGCCCCCATTGGAAGCCACCCGACATACCGGCCGGATGGGTCACGATGTCGATCCATATCGATTCTGGAGGGTTGGTCGGGTTCCGGTTTGCTGAGGTCCGGGCTACGGCCAGCGGGTTGAGGCGCCGGCTGTTCGACGCGATTCCATCCCGTTATAAGGATGTAGGCGCCTATAGCAGCTGCGAGCGTCACCAGCACCGCTTGCGCCCATCTATCCTGCGCAGCATGGAACACGCCGACGGGAATCGCAATGAGCAGCACGATCGCGTAGGCGATATCCCAGAGACGCGTTTGTCGATTAGCCATACGAGGTCTCCTTGCCTGGATGATATGGTGGATCGTTCGATGACCAGCTTCAGTTGCTGGGCGAGGCAAGACACGACGTTCGAATGAATCGTTGTTCCGAATTAATCCGCATTACTCGTTCCACGGGATTCGCTTCGGTTTCCGAAGCGACACGGTTGACAAATGCCGTATCGGGTCCGGGTGTCTGGAATGGTTTGCACTGGTGGGCTACCATTGCCAGCGTACGAGATGGGAAGGGAACCGACGGTCATGATGCTGCCGGGGGCACGCGTTGATTGAATACCGCTGGCTCTATCTCCGGTCTGTGGCGCTGGCGCTGGTCTTCTCCGGACTGGTTGCCGGGCTCGGCTGGCTGGGCGATGAATTGAATGTCGGACCGGGGCTGGTTCCGATCTGGGATCCGGAAGGGCGAAGCTACTGGATCGTCGGGCTTTCTCTGGTGGGGATTGCCGCGATCGTCTATCGCCTGGTGGACAACGCTCCGGCGCATGGCGACCTCGGAGCGGGCGCGCTCGAGCCGTCACTCAATGCGGGTGAGTTCGTCACCAACTGGATTCTACCCGCTCTGGTGGTCTCGTCGGGCGTGCTTCTCCTCGGCGTTTACCGCGGGACAACCGCGATCGCGACCGCGGCGCTCATCACATTCATCGGATTGCTGTTCGGTCCGATCTCCCGCCATTTGATGATGGTCGCCGGGCTGGCGGGGCGCGAGCGAGCGCGGGTGATGTTCACGCTCATCGTGCA
>SKTL01000473.1 GCA_007122555.1 Thermomicrobiaceae bacterium
ACCGGGGCGGCAACCGCTGCCCCGGTGCTGCTACGCTCGCGCCGGGATTGACGCTGCAGCAGCGCTCCTGGAAGATGATCCTCTCAGGCAACGGTTGGATTCACGCGTCCCGGAAAGGTTTTGACTAACATGAATAACTCAGCGCCGGCGGTTGTCGGAGCATCACTCAATGCCGAACGTCTGAAGCAATATCACGACTTCATCATGTCCCGTCAGCGCCCCATTGAGCTCCAGGACCCGGCCAATCCCGGCTTGCTCGATCGCGGCTGGACTGCCGCCGCCAGGGAGATCAACGCTCTTCTGGACGGACATGCCGGCATCCGGGGGATCCACGGCCCGTTCATCGATCTACCCGTCGGCGCAAGCGACCTGAGAATCCGCGGAGTGGTGATTGACCGGCTGAAAGACGGTCTTGAGTTCGGGGCAGAGATCGGCGCCACGCACATGGTTATTCACAGCCCGACCCGATACCTGGGGACCAACCCATACGAGCCGCCCAGGAGTGTTCTGGGTCTGACCGACGAATTCGGCTCGGTCCGGGCGACGGTTGAAGCGATTCTCCCTCGGGCGGAAGAGCTCGGCTGCACGATCGTGATCGAGAACTTGTATGATCGCAATCCCTATCGACTCCTGGCGATGGTGGAGTCATTCGAAAGCGAGTACGTCCGCCTGAGCCTGGACACGGGTCATGCATTCATTGCGAGTCGACTTGGCGGGGCGTCGCCCGATCACTGGGTGCGCCTGGCGGGCCCCCTGCTGCATCATCTTCATCTGCAGGACACCGATGGCGACGCCGATCGGCACTGGCCCCCTGGTATCGGCCAGATGAACTGGTACGCCCTGTTCAAGGCCATCGATGAACTCGACCATCAGCCCCGGCTCATCATCGAGACGTTTGACGATCCGGTCCAGGGCGCCGACTGGCTGATACGTCAGGGGTATGTGGAGTAGCATCCCGCGTCATTGACGGCGCTTCGGTTCCGGCTCTCCGGACATGCGCCTGACAAGCACTCGATCATTGTCTGAATCAGGCCGGCGATGCAAACGACTTCTTAATCAGTCGCGTCGCCGGTTGCGATTTACTGGAGAACGAGCCGAGATATCACCTGATAATTGCCCGGTCGCCATGTTTCGAGTTCCATTCCAGGAGGTGGTCACGCCATGAACGAACGCTCTCAGCGCCGGATATTCATCATCGGAACCGATGGCCTGCGGCCGGATCAATTCGATCCGGAACTGATGCCGACGTTCAACAAACTCAGAGAAACTGGAACGCTGATCGACCAGTACCATGCGGTCTATCCGACTCATACCCGAGTTAACATCTCCACACTCGCCACGGGATGCACACCGGGCAAACACGGTGTGGTCGCCAATGTCTTCCGGCAGCACGGCGCGACCGAGGACGGCATCATCAATACGTCTGATTACCGCCACCTGGAGGCGCTCGATTCGCATTTCGATGGCAAAGGTATCGCGATGCCGACGCTCGGCGATATCATCGATCAGCGGGGCAAGCGCCTGGCTGTTGCGTCGACCTCGACCTCCGGCGCCGGCATTATCTGGAACCGGAACTTCCCGTATCGGGTCGTGAACACGAATTCCGCCTACGGCAGAGCTGATCTCTACTCGCTGCGGGACAAGCTCGGTGAAGTGCCGGGGCCGGGGACGCCTCCGAAGCTTGCGCACGTCGATTATGCGGCTCGCGCCGTCACGGACATCTTCCTCGATGATGACGAGATCGAGGTCATTGTGCTCTGGCTGGCCGAGCCCGATTCAAGTCTGCACTACTATGGCATCGGCGCTCCGGAAACACGGACCGCCATGAAGGGTTGCGACGACGCGCTGAAGCACGTGCTGGATGCGATGGACCGACGGGGCATCCGCGATCAGTTCGACATCATTCACCTCTCTGATCACGGTCATTCAACGGTGGTGGCTCGCAGGACGCTTGCGGAGCATCTCGACCGGGCGCGGCAGGCGCTGCCGGAGATGCCTCCGCTGTTGACGGCGTCGGACTATATCTATGCTGATCCGCTCCAGCGGCAGCCGACGCGCGAGGAGCTCTCCTGGCTGGTGAGCTGGTTGCAGGAGCAATCCTGGACCGGAGCGATTCTTGGCGTTGATTCAGTCGCGCAGTCGAATCCTGGAGTGATCCCGTTGAGTGCGGTCTGGGGGTCGCCGGTGACGGATCGAGCGCCGCTGCTGGCGGTAAGCCCGGCCTGGAGCGAGTCTGCAAACGACTTTGGCGTCCCTGGGACCGTAGCCGCCATGACCGAGCACGCCGCCCTGCGTTCGACGCACGGGTCGGCCTCGCCGTTCGAACTACACGCGATCGCGGTGTTCAACGGCCCGGATTTCGGATCGGGCAAGCTGAGCGAGATTCCCGCCGGCGCGACTGATATCGCCCCCACCGTGCTGGCGCTGCTCGGCGCCGAGGTTCCCGGCTGGATGGACGGCCGGGTGCTCTGGGAGACGATGCGAGAACCATCGGGTGAACCCGGGGATGCGTCTGATGTCGATGTTGAACCGTTACAGCGCGCCTCGAACGGATTTGAACCGACGGCGCGCGTTCACGAGGTTGGAGCGAACAGGTACGTGCACAGCGTAGCGAACGGACGGGGCGGCGATGTCTAGCTTCCACGCTGGTTGACAGCTTGCGCTGCGCTGACTAACGTTCAGGCGTGCGTTTGCGTATTCTGAAACGGGCAGGAGCGTCATCGCGATGTGGTTCGGTTACCATCCCGAGATCATCTCGTCGTTCCCCGAGATCAACGCGGCGGTCGTCTGGAT
>SKTL01000150.1 GCA_007122555.1 Thermomicrobiaceae bacterium
TACTGGACATTGCTCCCCGGGACTATCCGAACACCTGGCTGCCGACCAGTTACTGATCGATAAGCACGTGGCAGACACGACGATTCCCGCGTATTAGACCCGTGGTTCTCCCGCATGTCAACGCCATCGGTACTGGATCCTGGCTGACTGACTGATTTCCACCAGTTCGCCCACCACGCATCTGAATGGTTGAATTCCGCGATGTGCCTGCAGCGGGAATCGATCATCCTCTCATCAGACTCGATCGCGGCGTGAGACTCACGCCACAGCCATAAGGAGGCAGGACATGCAGGCACACACTTTTCGACGGCAGAATCAGGTTCTCATCGTCGGAACAATCGCGCTCGCGGTTTCGGTGCTGATCGCGATGATCGCGCTCACCACATCCTCGGCCTCGGCTACCTCACTGGTGGCGACGACGAACATCAGCGCCGATGGTGATCGGTTAAGCGAAGATCCGATCACGTCGATCCTGGCCGAGACGAATCAATTCTCAACCGACGACATTATCTTTCTGGAAATGAACATGTTGATGCCGGGTGATGACACAGCATCGCCGACATCTGAAGGCAATCCAGCCGGAAACTCCGATCCGGTTGTGTACGAACTGGCGCTCCCGTGGGGCGAGAATCCGGTGGCGTACTAGGGTCCGAAGCTGACCAGCCCATTCCTCCCACTCGTTTGGAACGAGCCACGACAATCGTGGCTCGTTCCACTTCTTTCTTCATGGATTTATCGCTCCCATCTTCCTTGATCTTGCCGAATCTGCTCCCACCGTTGCCACGCTGGAACAGAGATACTGATCATGCTACGATGCTGGCGGCAACAGTCACAACTTGACGATGGCGCCGATGCGCACCTGCTCAGCAGGCACTGTTGATATCCGTTCCTAAGCACGAAGAAGCGGAGCGATCCTGGTGAACGGCTTCGTTGGTCGTGAACGCGAGATTTCGGTACTGAACGAGTCGCTATCCAGCACGTTCAGCGGGGATGGTTCGCTGGTGTTGATCTCCGGCGAAGCGGGAATCGGCAAGACATCGCTCGTGCGCAGATTCACGGCAAGCGCCCGAAACGACGGAGCGCTCATTCTGAATGGCTACTGCTACGACCTCAGCACGACCCCCCCATATGGACTCTGGCTGGAACTGACTGATCGGTACGTTCCGGACGACGATCTGCCTGAATTGCCGGAGGTTCTGAAGCGCGGCGCCGGGGTCGGCGACCTGCCCAGCCAGGTCGCCCTGTTCGAACTGATTCGTGACTTTCTTGAATCGGTCGCCTGCGTCTATCCGCTAGTTGTGGTGCTGGAAGACGTGCACTGGGCCGATCAGGCTAGCCTGGACCTCTTGCGATATCTGTCACGATATCTCGATAGCGGGCGCATGCTGTTCCTGGTGACCTACCGCGACGACGAGATCAACCGGCGGCATCCGTTGTTCTCATTGATTCCGGCGCTGGTCAGAGAGGCCGCGGCGGAGCGCATCGAACTCGGACAACTCAACAGAGAGCAGGTTTCCCGCCTGGTCGGAGAAACCTGGCCGCTTGACCGAGGGGATCATGAGCGTCTCGTCGATCACTTGCTCAACTACACGAGCGGCAACCCGCTGTTCACGGTGGAAATTCTGCGAGCCCTTGACCAGAACGGATTCCTGATGCCCGCAGAATCTGGATGGAAATTGGCCGATCTTACGCGAGCTCCGGTGCCGCCGCTCCTGGAACAGGTTATCGAGAGCCGTCTCTCGCAACTCGATGATGAATCCAGGCACTTTCTGGAAGTCGCGTCGGTCATTGGTCATCAGATTGAGCTATCGACCTGGCAAACGGTTACCGGGATCACGGAAGAGGAACTGCTTTCCGCGCTCGATCAGGCAATTGCCTTGCATCTGCTGGAGCTATCCGGAGACGACCAGAGCGCGCAGTTCGTTCATGCACTGACACGGGAAGCCCTTTATCGCAGCATTCTGCCGCCCCGACGACGGCTCTGGCACCGGATTATTGCGGAGACGCTTGCGGAATCCAGCGATCACGCTCCGGATCCGATCGCGTTCCATTTTCAGCAAGCCAATGATCCGCGGGCGGTCAAATGGTTCGTCCAGGCTGGTGAATCTGCGCAAAGCAGCTTCGCCTGGCGTAACGCGCTTGAACGATTTCGCGCGGCGAGTGATTTGCTTGCAGACGACGATGACCGACTCCGGGAACGAGGCTGGTTGCTTCATCGCATCGGTCGAGTCAGCCTGTATCTCGATCCTGCCGCCGGCGTCGCTCACCTTGAGCAGGCGCTGCGAATCGCCGACCGCACCGGCGACCGGGTTCTCCATGCAGCCACGCGCGTCCGGCAGGGTCACTTGCTCTGTTTCACGAACGAAATCGATCGCGGTATCGAAGAGATGGGCAAGGGCGCTGAAGAATGGGACGAGCTGTCGCTGAAAGAGAAACAATCCTGCGAGTTCTTCGATTTTACTGGCGCGGACCTGCACCTGAACGTGTTTCGCGGGACCTGGTTGCTTATGCTGGCCGGTCGGGGTAGATATCGGGAGTGTCTGGACGTCGCCGAGACATTCCTGCCCGAGATGGAAGCCGCCCGGAGCCGGCTGCTGGCTGAACGCATCATATACTGGCTGGATGGCTACGTTGGCATCGCCGAGTCACGCTTTGCGATGGGTGACGTGGCCGGATCGCGAGAGCTGTTCGAGGCAGCTCAGCACGGCTATGCGGCGATCGGCATTCCGGTGATGGAGAGTGCTTCCGCACAGACAATCCTCAAGCGACTTCACACTTTGTACTCGGCCGA
>SKTL01000530.1 GCA_007122555.1 Thermomicrobiaceae bacterium
CTGGCTATCTCGACCAACTTTCACCTCTCGGTGGCGCTTCAGCTCGCAATCGGGGCCTGTTTCGGAGCCTTCGGGGCGATGCAGTCAGTGATTGTCGCCCGCGCGGTTCAGCCGGAAATGCGCGCCCGCGCGATGGGAATCCTGGCGATGGCGATCGGGACCGGTCCGATCGGCATCCTGATGACCGGAACGCTGAGCTCGGCCATTGGTCCGTCGTGGACGATTGGCGGACTGGCCGGGATCGCCACACTCCTCTTGCTTGTGACACTTCTGCGAAATCAAGAGCTGTTACTGGGTAATGATCTGGATGCGGTTGAGCGCAGCGTTACCAGCACAACACAAAGATCCATACGCCCGTGAGAGCCTCGTGAGGGTCAGAGGAGTCTGACCCTCGATGGTCCCGCAGCGCGATCTGCGATACAGGTTTTCGAGCTTTCGGAAAGTTTCGTTCCGCCTCGCGGTATGCCCGTTGTTAGAACTCGCCGAAACGCAGATTGGAAATTCTTGCTCAGAACGTGTAGTCTGCGATTGACGCGCTAGCATTACTATTTCACTTCTCGAACCGGTTCTCATGGATCATGGCCGAAGTCGGGGATTTGGTGATGCTGGAGAGACTGTGATCGGTCAGCTCAGTCCACACCAGTGTCGACGGTTCGATCAGCTACGGCATCAAACTGACGGAACGGGGGAACGATTGGTTCAGCCTAATCCCATAGGGCGAACACCCGGTGTCCGGGGACTCTGTCGCTTCGTTAGCGTTTCCAGCCTCTTGCTGGTGATCCTGGCTCTTGCTGCCTGCGAGGTCGATGTCACAATCAACGGGCAAGGCGACGACGAGCCAGCGCCGACGGCGACCCCGGAACCCGTCGGGGCCGAGCCAACTGCGATCCCCGAGGACGTCGCCGAGGCGACAGCGATACCGACGCTTGAACCAACACCCGAGCCGACGCCGGAGCCGCAGCCGACCGCGACGCCAGAAATCGCGGAGCCGGAATCAGTTCAGCTGTATCCCATCCGTGACGGCGACCGATGGGGCTATATTGATCGTGATGGCGCCGTCGTCATTGAACCGCAGTGGGATCGAGCGTTTGAGTTCAACGAAGGACGAGCGATCGTTCGTCAGGATGGTCTCTTCGGCGCGATCGACCCGGATGGAAACGTTGCGGTCGAGGTCATGTACGATGGAATGGCTCCATTCTCCGAAGGTCTGGCGCCGATCGGCGTCGGCGGCGAACCGGGGCATCACGGAACCCTCATCGATGCTGACTGGGGCTATGTCGATCGAAATGGGAACGTGGTCATCGAGCCGCAGTTCGAGCTCGCCGGAGAGTTCAGCGAAGACCGCGCTCCAGTCGGCGTCGGCGGATTGGTCGGATTCATCGACCAGTCCGGAGAAATCGTGATCGAACCGGAATACGAATGGGCCGACCCCTTCTCCGAGGGGATCTCGCGCGCGGTTGTCGATAACCAGTATGACGTCTACATCGATCGGGACGGCGAAATTGTCAAGGAATGGGGCGACCAGCGCGTTTCCGGATTCACCGACGGATATGCGTCGATCATGGGCGCCGACGGATTCGGGTTCATTAATCGCGATTTCGAGATTGTCATCGAACCGCGGTTCCTGATCGTCCGGCACTTCAGCGATGGACTCGCCGCAGTCGCTCCGGAGGAAGGCGTCTGGGGATACGTCAACGAGAACGACGAGATGGTCATCGAGCCGCGATTCAATGAAGCGGAACCCTTCAGCGACGGCTTCGCGGCCGTCCGGACCGGCGACAAAATGGGGTTCATCGACGAGGACGGGGCGTGGCGAATTCAGCCGGATTTCGATCGCGTCTTTCCGTTCGAGGATGGCCTGGCGATCGGCGCGTTCGGGGAGGAAATTCGGTTTGCCGCAGGCGGATTCGACCCGCTCGAAGTTTATGGGGGCTGGGGCTACATCGATACGAACGGCGACTTTGTCTGGGGACCGATCGACTGATCGGTGACGTAGTCCCGGCGATTAGCTCGCCGCGCTCTCTTCGCGTTCGATCCGAGGGAAGATCGGGCGGGCTTTCTCAACGCGTTCGACGCGCGGCGCGGCGCCCCATTGCAGGGCGTCGGTCCAGCCGTGGTCGATCAGCTCAAATCCGAGCTGCTCAGCCATACGGTGGGAAGCTGCTGGCAGGAACGGCCGGATGGCGTGACAGGTTACTCGCAGTGTTTCCACTAGATGATACAGCGTTTCATCGAGTTTCAGTGTCGCCGACTCGTCGCCGTTGCGCTCCTCTTTTGAGACCGCCCACGGAGCCATCTCTTCGACGTATCGATTTGCCCGTGCGACCAGATCGTTGATCGCCGCCAGCGCCGCCTGCGGGTCGTAATCGTCGCCCATCGTCGCGTGGAGTCGATCCGGCAACCCTTCGGCGGCACTCCGAAGCTCGCGGCTTTCCGGCAATGCCGTCTCGCCGTCTGGTACGAGACCCTTTCGATAGCGCCCAACCATACTGACCGTCCGGTTCAGCAGGTTGCCGAGATCGTTTGCCAGGTCCGCGTTGTAGCGGCGTTCCAGCTTGTCATTGGTGAAGTCCGCGTCGAGCGTTGCCGGAACCTCGCGGAGCAGCCAGTAGCGAACCGCATCCGCGCCATACGCGGCGCAGAGATCGACCGGGTCAATCGTGTTGCCGAGGGATTTACTGATTTTTCCGCCGGCGATCGTCAGGTAGCCGTGGACGAACACCGTTGTTGGCAATGGTTCTCCGGCGGATAGAAGCATTGCCGGCCAGTAAACGGCGTGAAATCGCAAAATGCCCTTGCCGATGCAATGAACGCGATCCGGACTGTTCACCCAGTAGCGATCGTACAGTTCCGAATCCTGTCCGTAACCGAGCGCGGTAATGTAGTTCGCCAGCGCATCAACCCAGACGTACATGACCTGATCGGGATCGTTTGGCACCGGAACACCCCACCCTCGGGCGCGCTCGCGAGAACGTGAAACGCTCAAGTCTTCGAGGCCGCGAGCCACGAATGATCGAACTTCGTTTCGACGCGATTCCGGGATGATTCGCATGCGTCCGGAGTCTATGAATTCAAGCAGCTGATCCTGATAACGTGAAAGCCGGAAGAAGTAATTCTCTTCCTCCACCAGGTCTGGCCGAACACCGTGATCAGGACAGAGCCCGTCAACGAGTTCATCCTCGTTGTAGAACTGCTCGCACCCGACGCAATAGAGTCCCTGGTAGGCCTTACGATAAAGGTCGCCGTTCGCTTCCAGCTTCTTCCAGAGACGGGTTGCTCCCGCGAAATGCCTCGGATCCACTGCGGTGCGAATGAAATCGTCATACGACACATGAAGCAGGTCGAGAACGTCGACAAATCCCTGCGCATTTCGGTCGACCAGTTCCCGCGTGGTTATTCCCTCGCGCTCGGCCGCCTGGACACTCTTGAGCGAGTTCTCGTCGGTGCCGGTCAGGAAGCGGGTATCTCGGTCGATCAACCGGTGATAGCGGGCAAAGACGTCTGTTTGCACCATCTCCAGGGCGTGCCCGATGTGCGGCAACGCATTGACGTAGGAGATGGAAGTGGTTATGTAGTAACGATCTCGAGCTTCACCTGACACAGCTTCACACCTTACTCAGCGGGGCTCGTCTGACGCGACGATTTTCGGCCATATTTCAAGCGAAAGGATACCACGGTGTCCGATGATCTCCGGCCTGAGGGACTACCATTTCACGGCAGCTATGGCCACGACTGATGCTTCAGATGACCTGAAACCAGTCAATCCTCCATTCGTCTTAACCGTACACAGCTATCAACTGCAGGGGACGATTCGCTGCCGTCAGGCGGGAAATACGACGACCTGACAGGCGGATCCGGGTCTCCTGCAGGGAGCTGGAATGCCGAATCAGGACTATTTCTCTACAGATTAGTAGAGAATGCGTCGGTTCCAGAGGTGGACATTTTGGTTCACAGGGGCCACAATAGGGGTATGGCGCTGGTCGACGTACGAGTCGGCTGACTGAGCGCCTGAGACACGCTCCGTTACTCTTGCACACTAGACTCATCTCCTCCTCACGTGCGGGGCAGCCGTTACAAAGCGGCTGCCTCGTGCGGTTTATGGCGGATTTTCCACGCATTTCATTGCCCGAGACGTTAGAATTGGTAGTATGAACTGGGATCTGTGGGTACGCTGGAACCCACGGATTGCGCCACATGACGAATTTATGCGAATACCAGGATGAATTCGCCTGCCGAAGGGGTTCCCCGCCTTGATGAATAACCGAGATGATCAATCTAACCGGCAGAAGAAATCCGGTGGGCAGGACGGAGAGCAGAAGTCCCGGCCCAGCTTTCCGATCTGGATCCTCTGGGCCCTGCTGATCTCGCTGTTCGCCTACAGCGCTTACGCGTATTTCTGGCCGTCTGGCGATCCGACGATCGACATTTCGTATTCCGAACTCCGCCAGCAGGTGGAAGCCGGAAGCATCAGCCGGATCACGATGGAGGGCGAGAACGTCTCTGGCGAGTTTACCGCCGAGATGGTGGAGTACGAAGGTCAGATTTATGGCCCGGACGAGGCGCTGCCGTCGGGAGCCGATTCCGAGGAGATTACGCAGAGCGTTTACTTTGATTCGGCGGTTCCAGAGAACACCCAACCGGATTTTGTCGCCTTCGCCACCGAAAACAATGTGTCAGTGACGGCCGAGCCGTCATCGGACGGAATGTTCGGATCACTGCTCTTCCTTGCGATTCCGCTCCTGCTGTTCATCGTCATCCTCTTCTTCATTGGTCGGAGCATGTCTCGCGGGCAGCAGAATGTGTTCAGTTTCGGGAAATCAAAGGCCAAACAGTACGATCCTGAGCGTCCGAAACTGACGTTTGCCGACGTTGCCGGTGAAGAAGAATCCAAAGCGGAACTGGAAGAGCTGGTTCAGTATCTTAAAGATCCGGCCAAGTTCCATAATATCGGAGCCCGGTTGCCGCGCGGTATTCTGCTGGTGGGCCCGCCGGGAACCGGCAAGACGCTGCTTGCCAAGGCGGTCGCCGGTGAAGCTGGTGTTCCATTCTTCAGTGTTAGCGCTTCTGAATTCGTCGAGATGTTCGTCGGTGTCGGCGCAAGCCGTGTCCGCGACCTCTTCGAGAAAGCGAAGACGAACTCGCCGGCGATTATCTTCGTTGACGAGCTCGACGCGGTGGGTCGTCAGCGTTTTGCCGGCGTCGGCGGCGGTAATGACGAGCGTGAGCAGACGTTGAACCAGTTGCTCGTTGAGATGGACGGGTTCGATCCGCATGAAGACGTTATCGTGGTCGCCGCCACGAACCGACCCGATGTGCTCGATCCCGCCTTGCTGCGACCAGGACGTTTTGACCGTCAGGTGACGGTTGGTCTGCCGGACAAGAGAGGTCGCGAGGCGATTCTGAAGATCCACACCCGCGGTATCCCCGTCGACCAGAATCTGGATCTTGGCCTGATTGCCTCGGCGACACCCGGTTTTGCTGGCGCCGACCTGGCGAACCTGGTTAACGAGTCGGCATTGATGGCCGCGAGACGGGATAAGAAGGTCGTCGAGAAGGACGATTTCGATCTTGCGCTGGACAAAATCATTCTGGGCACCGAACGCTCGATGGTTATGAACGATCACGAAAAGCGCGTTGTCGCCTACCACGAGGGCGGCCACGCTATCTGTGCGCACTTCTCACCGGGAGCGGATCCGCTTCGCAAGGTCACAATCGTTCCGCGGGGCCGCGCGCTCGGTGTAACGATTCAGGCGCCGGAAGAGGATCGCTTCAACTACTCGCGGAGCTACCTGCTCGACCGCCTGGTTGTCATAATGGGCGGGCGCGCTGCCGAGCGGCTCGTGTTCAACGAGATCACGACCGGCGCGCAGAACGACCTGAAAGAGGCGACGCTGCTTGCCAGGCGAATGGTCGGACTCTGGGGCATGAGTGACGAGATTGGCCCCATCTTCCTCGGTATGGGCGAGCAGCACGTCTTCCTTGGGCGCGAGATGGGCCAGGAACGCGAAGTCGGCGAAAAGACGGTCGACCGAGCTGATGAAGCGGTTCAGCGAATCCTCTATGAGGCGATGGATCGCGCTGAGACACTCCTGCGCCAATATCGGGATCGACTGGACGCGCTGGCCGATCAACTCATTGAAGATGAGACCGTGGATCGAGAGGGATTGTTTGAGCTCCTTGGCCCGCACGCCGTTCCGGCCGGTGATTCCACGGCAGTCGCCGATATGACACGCACTGATGAGCACGGTCACGGATCCGGGTGAGCGCGGCGGCGAACGGCGCTGTAGCGATGCGAGAACCGGCAGAATCTGCGTGGTATCATTCCGCAGTTTGCCGGTTATTCGCTTTCATTCATCACGCGAATTGCATCGATTCTGGTGTTGTTCATACGTGGGATGAAGGGGAACAGAACAATGAACGTAAAAGAGGACATCGCTCAGCGGATCGCCTGGGTGTTTCCGGGGCAGGGTAGTCAGTACGTCGGGATGGGCCAGCGGGTTTATGAGGTGTCCGATGCCGCCCGCCGGATCTTCAATCAGGCTGACGAAGTGCTGGGGTATTCCATCTCTTCCCTCTGTTTCAATGGTCCTGCCGATGAACTGGAAGACACGGTCAACGCGCAGCCGGCCATCTTTACCGTCAGCATCGCCTACCTTGAAGCGTTGCGAGAGCGATCGCGAGATGTCGGCAAATCGATCGCTCCAGTGTACGTTGCCGGGCATAGCCTCGGTGAATTCACTGCGCTCGTCGCCGCGGGGGTCCTCGATTTCCGTGACGCGCTGGTCCTGGTGCGCGAGCGAGGTCGGCTGATGAAAGAGAGCGGCGAAGAGCGTCCCGGCGGGATGGCCGCGGTCATCGGGCTTGATCGCGAAGATCTGGAACAGGTTTGCGAAGAGGCAGGGAATGTCGGCATCGTTGTGCTCGCAAACGACAACTGCCCGGGTCAGTCGGTCATTTCCGGTGAGATTGCCGCACTTGAACGGGCGATGGAGCTGGCGGAGGCGCGCGGAGCCCGCCGCACTGTTCGGTTGGGGATTTCTATTGCATCGCACTCGCCGCTCATGGAGCGTGCAGCCCAGCAACTGAACGATTTCGTTTCCCGCATGCCGCTTCGCGACCCGCAGATTCCGATTGTGGCGAACATGACCGGACAACTTCTGACGACGGTGGACGACGTTCGGAACGAGATCTCCCAGCATGTCCTGATGCCGGTTCAATGGTCGAGCTCGGTAAAGGAAATGGTCAATGGCGGGGTCAATACGTTCCTGGAAGTCGGACCCGGACAGGTACTCAGTGGATTGATTCGACGGATTCGACGAGACGTACAGACGCTCAGCGTCAAGGATTACGGGGTCTACGGCCAGGAGTGAGCGCCGCGCGGCCAGGGAGGTTGGATAGTGCATCGAGTTGTCGTTACCGGATTGGGCGCCATCACACCGATTGGCAACAGTGTCCCGGAGTTCTGGGAGAACCTTGTCAATGGAGTAAACGGTGTCACACGCATTGCTGCGTTCGATCCAAGTCCCCTTGAGGTCCAGATCGCTGCCGAGGTCAAGGAATTTGATCCGAAACAGCATATGGATTTTAAGGCCGCTCGCCGGATGGATCGGTTCTCGCAGTTTGCCGTCGCCGCTGCGGGAGAAGCGATCAAAGATTCCGGGCTGGAGATCAACGAGGAGAACAGCGAAAGCATCGGCGTCATGGTCAACACGGGAGGCGGCGGCATCCCCACGCTAACGCGCGAAGTCCTGAACTATCATCAGAAGAGCCCGAGCCGGGTTAGCCCATTCTTCATTCCTATGTTCGCGCCGAATATGGCGGCCTGCCAGGTCTCGATTCGATTCGGCATTCACGGGCCGGTTCAGGCATCAGTTGCGGCCTGCGCGGCCGGAAACCAGGCGTTCGTTGACGCCCTGCGAATGCTGCAGCTCGGCGAGGTGGATGTCATGATCAGCGGCGGAACCGAAGCAGGCATGGACCCGGTTTCGATCGCCGCGTTCGGCAATATGGGGGCGCTGTCCAAGCGCAATGACGATCCGGCGCACGCCAGCCGCCCATTTGACAAAGACCGCGATGGCTTCGTCTTCGGAGAAGGGGCGGGCGTCCTGATTCTCGAGACTGAAGAGCATGCCCGGAAGCGCGGCGCGAACGTCTACTGTGAACTCGTCGGTGGCGGCGTCACTGGCGACGCATTCCACATCAGCGCGCCGCTCCCCGGTGGTTCAGGCGCTGCGCGGGCAATGGCTCTGGCGCTGAAGTCGGCGAACATGGCGCCGGACGACCTTGATTACATCTCGGCGCACGGCACGAGTACGCCGTTGAATGACGTCTCGGAGACGGCGGCAATCAAGACTGTGTTCAAAGATCACGCCTATAAGATGCCGGTCAGCTCGCCCAAGAGCATGATTGGCCATCTCGTTGGCGCCGCCGGAGCTGTAGGCGGCGTGGTATCCGTGCTGGCAATCCGAGACGGCGTGCTGCCGCCCACAATCAACCATGACGAGCCGGATCCGGAATGCGATCTCGATTATGTGCCCAATCAGGCGCGTGAAATGACTGTCAATACGTCGATGGCGAATGCGTTCGGCTTCGGTGGTCAGAACGTCGCCGCGATCTTCAAGCGGTACGACGGGTAGCGCTGCCGGGATCCTGACTCACAACGACGAAGCGGGAGCATCTCGACTTGATCGACGCTCCCGCTTTGCGTTTCCCACGTTCACTGAGCGCTACCGGTAGTAGATCGTCACCTCGTCTATCAGCAGCCACGGAAGCTCTCCGACATTCCCCTGTTCGGCCATGTTTTCAATCCGAATGACATTCTCGCCGGGCTGAATTGCTCCACTCTCGCGATACCACCAGCGGATAGTTTCGGTGTCGTCGTTGTTAAAGGGACTTTCGCCGCGGAACACCAGTGTCTCGTTCACCCAGATCTCGATGGGCAATTCTTCGAGCAATCCGCCGGTGAGCGCAGTCATCTCGATCCCGACAAAGATCCCTCCGGCCGCTTCCTGGGCGACGAATAGCGCTTCTCCAGAGGAGAAGTCCGTGGCCTGACTGTAGAGGAATGTCGACTGATCCGGCAGGTTCTCCCAGTTGTTCGGAACGAACGATCCATCGAAATCAACTCCCTGTAACTCGGATGACGGGGCGCCGAGGACCATTGCATTGAATGCGATGCTCTGCATCTCGCTGCCGACACCCGGGTCCTCGGCTGGGTCCGGAGTGGGCGTAGGCTCCGGAGTTGGTTCAGGTGTCGGCGATGGCTCAGGGGTCGGAGTAGGCTCCGGAGTTGGTTCGGGAGTTGGCGACGGCTCCGGCGTTGCCGTTGGCTCCGGTGTGGGTTCCGGGGTTGGTTCTGGTGTCTCAGTCGGCGTTACTTCGGGCGTGACAATCGGAGTTGGCGTCGGATCATCAGTCACCGCGTCTTCCCGGGTCGCCAGGAACCAGATTCCCGCGATGGCAAACAGAATCAACATGCCCGCCACCAGAAAGACCGGCCATCTGGACGAATTCCGTTTGCGTCGGGTGCGTCTCGGAGGTGGCGGTCGCCGTCCTCCACTACCGGCCGCGGCTGCCGGCATTGCCCGGGTGCGGTCTGGAGCAGCGGCGGCCATGATTCGCGTCTCTTCGTCGCCGGACGGAGGCTGCTCGATCGCGGCAAGCATCTCCGCGGCGGTCGCGAACCGATCCGCCGGTTCTTTGGCCAACGCCTTCATCACGACCAGCGCCAGGCCGGCCGGGATGTTCGGGTTGAGCTGGCGAGGATCGGGCGGTTGCTCGTTGACATGGTGATACATGACCTGAAGCGGATTTTCACCGGGGAACGGAAGCCGGCCGGTCAGCATCTCGAACAGGATGACGCCAGCAGCGTAGAGATCGGCTGCGGGACCCACCTCACCGGCGCGCGCCTGTTCGGGCGCCATGTAGGCGGCAGTGCCCAGCGCCATGCCCGTATCGGTGAGCCCGGCGTCGAACGCTCCACGGGCAATACCGAAGTCGGAGATCTTGGCTGTTCCGCTTGGATCAACCAGAACGTTCTGCGGCTTGACATCCCGATGTACGATGCCCGCTTCGTGGATTACCTGCAAACCCTGAAGAACGTCCCGCATCACTCGTGCGGCGTCGTCAGGCGTCAGTTGTCCTCGTCCGCGGAGGTACTCCTTGAGATTCGGGCCGTCCACCCACTCCATCACCATGAACAGGGTGGCGTTGTCCTGTCCGTAGTCGAATACATCTACGATGTTGACGTGACGGACAGACGCAGCAGCTCGTGCTTCGCGCTCAAACCGGAGCGCGTAGCGCTCATCGTTGGCGTACTGTGAGCGGAGGATCTTGATCGCCACCTGACGGCTGAGCGTGGTGTCTTCGGCAAGGTACGTTTCGGCGAAACTGCCCTGTCCCAGGTGACGATCCAGGCGGTATCGTCCGGCAACCAGATCGGGTGTTTCAGACACAGACCCTCCTTGCGGATGGACGACCGCCTGATGTTATCTGCGTCGCACAATCGAGGGACGGCGCCGGATCAACGCGAATCACGTTCAGTTCCTTCAATCAACAAACAATTGGAATGCGCGGAGCAATCGCCCCACGCATGAGCAGGCAGTTCTGAGCGCGTCAGGCGTTGCTA
>SKTL01000531.1 GCA_007122555.1 Thermomicrobiaceae bacterium
CTCTGTACGTCGTGACAGTTAGCGCGGAGAGTCGGGACCGTCTTGGCTACCAGATCCACTCGTTTGATCTTGGCGACCCGTCACAGCCGGAGTTGACTGCGACGATTGACGATATCCGGGCAGCTCCCGGCCGTCAGGCGATCGAGACAGGTGGAGGCTACGTCTTCCTGGGACTTCACGACTCGATAGTAATGCTCGAGCCAGATAGATGAGAGAGGTTCCTATGCCGTTTGGTATCGGCGGCGGACATTTCGGTGGTCACGATCACTCCCGGATGCGGGCGGAGTACCACCACCGGAAGTTCGAGATGGAGCAGAATCAGGACGAGATCAACCAGCATC
This sequence comes from Thermomicrobiaceae bacterium, assembly GCA_007122555.1. Lineage (GTDB taxonomy): Bacteria > Chloroflexota > Chloroflexia > Thermomicrobiales > Thermomicrobiaceae > SLMJ01. Next base: position 342 of record SKTL01000531.1, read on the forward strand.
ACAATGTCGCCCTGGCGGAAGCCGAGGGCGAGCGACATCGTTCTCCCCTTGTGATCAGGGTGTTGCGACGGTTGTTCGGGCGATTATAGCGAGATGCGCCCTCACTCTTGTGCCTCTCCCAGGATTGGGAGAAGCACAGGAGAAGAGAAACGCGGCCCACTTACTCGACCTGGTCGAGCGCCTCACTATGATAGCTGCCATCCGGGTTCCAGAGCATCCAGCTTCCGGATCCGAATTCTTCAGCTGCTTCTATCTGAGCTCGAATTGCCTCAGCGTCGAACGGCATCGCTGATCCGTAGGAAAACGCTTGCAGCCATGGACGAATCCTGGCGTGCAGATGCCGAGGCAGGAGATCCTGACCACTTTCAATACTTCGGCTTACCATTGCCGCTGGAACGCTACCCGGATCGTCATACCCGAGTGAGCCCGAGGCGAAGTGCGACGGGAAGAGAAGCGGGTGAATGTAATCGACGCGCTCGGCCATCGAGGTCAGGTCCTGTCCGGTATCCGGGTTCGTCTCATCCCACAGGCTCATCGCGAAGATCTCCGCCGTCAGCAATGATTCCGTCGGCGCCGCCACGGCGTAAGCCTGGTCCAGGAAGTCAGCGATCGCCTGTTGACGTCGCGACCGGGTGTTTGTCTGGCCGTAGTCCGCCCTGTTGATCAAACCGCTGTCCGGGAACTGCACTGAGGCGAGCTGTATCTCATCGAATCCGTATCTGGTCGCTTCCTGTACGATCGCAATGTTGTAATCCCAGACATCGGTCTCGTACGGGTTCGCCCAGGCTCGTCCCTGCCAGGTGCGCCACAGGTCGCCGGACCAGCTGTCTTGAATCGCAAGGTCTGGCCGGGCTTCGGCGAGCGCGGGGTCCTCGAATACCGAGATCCGCCCGATCGCAGTGATTCCCCGCTCGTCGAGCTCGCTCAACAGCGGCTCAATGTCGAATTTCGGGGAAACCGCGCCGATCTCCTGCGCCATTTCAACGCTACTATGATATTGAACTCGCCCGAGATGATCCTTGAGGTCCACCACGACGGCGTTCAGTTCGGACTGCTCGATCATTTCCAGGAATGTGTTGAATGCCTGACTGTCCGCTACCAGGCTCGCTGGCGCATAGGCCGCCCTGACCTCAGTCGGTTCCAGAACGAATCCGGTATCGAACTCGTCCCGTGCGACGACCTGCGTGGCGTGACCGGCGGCTTTGACGATGATGTCAGTATCATCGCTCACACCGTCCAGCCGGAATGAACCGCTTTCGACCGAGCGGGTGAAGACATCGTCGCTGGCGACTGTTGCCCCGCGAATGGGACTCCCGTCGGCGCTGATGACCCGTCCGCTGATCATCGGGCGGCCAAGCGCGATCGTGTGATCGTCGTTAGGACCGAGTTCAGCATCGCTCGACGCGTAACCGCTTAGGCTGAATGAAACGCTGGCCGGGTCGGGGACGCCTTTGATCTCGAATCGTCCATCGGCGCCGGTCGTCGTGATGACATCATCGGAATCGACGCCGACGGCGCTCACCGAAACCCCGGCAAGCGGTTCCTCCGTATCAGCATCCACGATAACGCCGGTTATCGCGGTCTCATCTTCTGGCGACCCCCCGACACCGGTGAATGGCGTGGGCGTCGTATCAGCGTCAGCGAATCCCGGGGTGAATTCGACCGCTTCGGTCTGATCATCCGGTGATGCTGGTCCGAATGCGATCGCTGCAATGATCACGACAACGTACATCGCAGCGACCCCGAGAATGATCCGGTTCAGATTGTAGTGAGTCACCGCCTCTTCCCTCCGGGCAATAGCGCTCGGTATCTGGACGGGCTATGGCGCCGCCATCTCATTAGCCCCTATTATGCCATACGGACATACTGTACGTACAGAGGTATTGTGACAACGAGTCGGTTTTCGCGGCCTGATGGGCAATTTCCGAGGTGGTTTGGCCGGTATTACCCGCCTGAGAGGCACGCAGGGAGGTGCTATGCCTCCCCGCCATCACAGCTGTCGATTACTTACTCGGCCGGAGCGAGCGCGCCTTCGTGGTAACTGGCCGCGGCATTCCAGAGTAGCCAGCCGCTGGCGTCGAAGTCTTCCGCGGCGCGGATCTGCTCCCGCACCTCATGGTCGCCGTAGGCGATTCCCGGACCGTGGGTGAAATCCTGCAGCCAGGGGCGGATCTTCGGCTTGAGCCGCTCCGGCAGGAATTCGGCGCCGTTATGCAGGCTCTGATAGATCACCTCATAGGGATGATCGTTGGGGATCTCGAAGCCCATTGAGCCCTCGTAAAAGTGCGATGGATAGATCATCGGCAACACGTAGTCGAGATGTTCGGTAACCGTGACCAGCTTCTGGCCGATGCCGCCATCGGTCTCGTCCCAGAGCGTCATGCCGAAGACGTCTCCGGTGAGATAGGCGTGCGTCGGAGCAATGACCTCGTAGGCTGCTTGCAGGAAG
>SKTL01000377.1 GCA_007122555.1 Thermomicrobiaceae bacterium
AGGTCGTTGCCGCTTCCTCGGACAGCTTGAACGCCGCATCATAGCCCTGCCGGACCTGAAGAATCGTCGCCCCGGCGAGCCGCATCAATCGAAGTTTGGCGTCCGACGTGTTCGCGGGAACGAAGATCACCGCTTTTCGTCCGCAAGAGGCCGAACCGATCGCCAGCGACGCCGCGACATTCCCGGTCGACGCGCAGCTGACTATCGGCCAGTCGTCCCGGATCGCATGTTCCAGCACCAGCGCCGTCGCGCGGTCTTTGTTTGAACCGGTTGGCGTGCGCGTCTCGTCCTTGATCCAGAGCTCCGACATTCCAAGCAGCTCGCGCAGGCCGGGAACCGGATGCAGCGGCGTGCCCCCGATCTGCAACGGATACTGGATCGGACCATCCGGCAACGGCAGCAGATCCCGGTAACGCCAGAGGCTGAGATCTCCGCCCGCAGCGGGTATCAAATCCGGCGAATAGGCGTACTGGTATTCAACGATTCCATCGCTGGCGCGCTCTAGAGCTTCCGCGTGACTGTCGACCTGCTCTTCGGTTCCATCACGAAAGACCAGCGTCGCACCGGTTGGCTGTCCCACTCAATTCCTCTCTCACCTCGTGCCCTCAAATATCTCGAATGACCCGACATGGATTCCCGACCGCCAGAACTCCGGCCGGGAGATCGCGCGTCACCACGCTCCCGGCGCCGACGACTGTATTCTCGCCGATACTGACGCCTGGGCAGACAATCACCCCGCCGCCAAGCCAGACGCCATCGGCTATCGAGATCGACTCGGCGTACTCCCAACCGTTGCGGCGAGCTGTCGGTTCCAGCGGATGGGTCGCCGTAAGCAACTGTACCCCGGTGGCGATCTGAACCTCATCGCCAATTCGTACCTCGGCGCAATCCAGAATGGTCGCCCCGTAGTTGACGAAACTCCGGGAGCCGACGTGTATGAGGCGTCCATAGTCACACTGGAACGGCGGCTTGATCTCCGTATCCTCGCCGAGACTCCCGAGCAGTTGCTGCAGCAATGCGCGACGCTCGTCCCGCTGCGTTACGCTGGAGGCGTTGAATCGCTCGACGAGCAGACGACACTGCTCATGGTCCGCCGCTAGCTCAGCATCGCTCGCCTGATAGAGTTCGCCGCGCAGCATCCGGTCTTTCTGATCGCTCACCGCTGCTTACTCATCCAATCGGCGAACCCCACCCGCCGCCGCCCGGCGAGCGAATCGACAGCCGGTCACCCGGCTCCACGCTGACCGTCTTCTTGCCGCCGAGATGCGTCTCCTGGCCGTCGCGAATCAGCACATTATCGCCCCGCTGACCCGGTTCGCCGCCCTGAGCGCCCCACGGCTGAATTCGCCGGCGCTCCGAGAGCAGCGTCACTTCGGTCGGCGTCTGGAAACTCAGTTCCCGGACCAGCCCATCGCCGCCGCGAGCCGCCCCGGCGCCGCCGGACCCATCCCGGAGGCGGTACTCGGTAATCCGCATCGGATAGGCGAACTCGAACGCTTCGACCGGCGTGTTCAGCGTGTTGCTCATGTGGACGTGCACGCCAGAGAGCCCATCGAGCCCCTTCCGGGCGCCCATGCCGCCGCCCATCGTTTCGTAGTAGGCGAACGGCTGCCCGTTGCGATGATCGACACCCCCAGCGGTAACGTTGTTCATCGTTCCCTGACTCGCCGCCGGAATAATCTCCGGCAGCGCCTTCGCCATCGCCCCGAACACGGTGTCGGTAATCCGCTGAGACGTCTCCACGTTGCCGCCGGCCACCGGCCTCGGCGGATTCGCGTTCACCACCGTGCCCGACGGCGCGATCACGGTCACTGGCGCAAACGTCCCGGCGTTCGACGGCGCTTCGTCCGGCATCAGACACCTAACGATGTAATACACGGCCGACTTGGCCACACTGGCCACCGCGTTGATGCTCCCCCGCGCTTCCGGATCGCTCCCGGTGAAATCGACCGTCATCTCGGCGCCCTTGATGATGACCGTCGCCGTGATCGCGATCGGTATTTCAGTCACGCCGTCATCATCGAGATAATCGGTGAATTCATACGTCCCGTCCGGGATCTCGGCGATCGTCGCTCGGGTCATCCGCTCAGCATAGTTGATCAACTCATCAATGTGTGCGTCAACACTCGCTCTGCCCGATCGCTCCACCAGTTCGGCGATGCGCCGATCGGCTGTGCGGTTCGCCGCGACCTGCGCCGCCAGGTCGCCCCGGCGCTCATCCGGCGTGCGAACGTTCCGGAGCACCAGCGCCAGGGCCGCCTTGTTCGGCTCTCCACTTTCCCACAGCTTGATCGGCGGGATGATCAGACCCTCCTGGTAGATCTCCGTCGCTACCGGCATCGATCCGGCCGACATCCCGCCGACGTCCGCATGATGCGCCCGGTTCGCGGCGAATCCGAAATGCTCGTCGCCAACGAAGATCGGGGAAATCAGTGTAATGTCCGGCAAATGGGTGCCGCCCATGAACGGATCGTTGATCGCGATCACGTCTCCCGGGGCAAACGCGTCGAATTCCGAGAGCGCGATCGCCACCGAATCCGGCATCGACCCGAGATGCACCGGTATGTGCGCCGCCTGGGCGACCATACGACCTCTTATGTCAAACAGCGCGCAGGAAAAATCACGTCGTTCCTTGATGTTTGGCGAGTAGCTGGAGCGGGTCAATACCGCGCCCATCTCCTCGGCGATCGCCGTGAGCGAGCTTCGGAAGATCTCCAGGCTGACCGCGTCGACCGCGACTGAACCTTCGTTAGCCATAAGACTGATCTCCTTCAACCGGCTCCGCCA
>SKTL01000204.1 GCA_007122555.1 Thermomicrobiaceae bacterium
GGGTTCCTGGCGAAATACGTCTAGACCGGCGAATCCGATCTTGCCGGAACTCAAGGCGTTATAGAGCGCGTCTTCCACGACGACCGGACCGCGAGAGATGTTGACGAGTACCACGCCGTCCTTCATTGCGTGGATTGCCCGAGCATCGATCAGGTTCTCCGTCTCGGGCGTGTGCGGGCAACAGAGGACCACGCAATCAGCCTCCGCGAGCATTTCGTACATCTGCTCGCGGGTGAACATCCTGTCGACTCCCAGCTCTTGGGCCCGTTCCGGATCGTTTCGTCGTCCCATCGCGCTGACGTTCATTCCGAATGCATGAGCGATTTCGGCGACACGGGATCCGATCTTCCCGGGCCCGATGATTGCCATAGTCTTGCCTGGAAGTTCGTCACCGCAATAGCGAACCCATCGGTGCGCCTGCTGGTCGCGCTCAAGGCGGTCAAGTTGTTTCATGTGCGAGAGAAGCACGAGCATGACAAACTCGGCGAGCGGCTCCGCGTGCACCCCGCTGGCTGTCGTTACGCGAAGGTCTTTATCAGCAAGCCCAAGCCGGTGAACAAGCTGTCCCACTCCTGAACTCGTCGTCTGTACCCATTGAAGGTTCGGCGCAGCGTCGAGCACGCCCGGACCGCCTTCGGGAACGCTCGGAAAATCCCACAGGATGTTCGCGTCGGCCAGATGACTCATGAATCGTTGCTGCTGTGAAGGAGTACGCTGAAATCCGTCGACCCCATTGTGATCTGCAACATACCGCGTTGGCGCAAGAAGATCCGGCTCATAGCGAACGTCAATTCGCCCGTTTGCAACGTGCTTGATCCGCTCCACGTGCTCTCTCTCAAGCGGTGACGTTACGAAGAAGACCGGACGTTTCTGATTTCCATGGGACATATCGTGCGAACCCTCTCGCGACTGCTACCGTTCATCGATCAGATTGAACGCTAACATACGTGTCTCAGGGCCGCGCGGCAAGAGACCGATCCAGATACTGTAGGTCAAGTCGGAAGTCTATACGGAGGGCGAACATGATCATTTCGATGGCGTATTTGACGATTGAGATGCCGGAATCACATTCCCTCAAGGAGAAGCGGTCGACGGTTCGGCCGATCATCAAACGTGTGCAGAATCGATTCAACGTGTCAATCGCCGAGATCGATCACCTGGAGAGCTGGCAGGTGTCCGGCGTTGGGATTGTCTGCGTGTCCAATTCACGCCGGCATTCCGAGGAAATGATGCAGAACGTGATCAGCTTCGTTGAGGAGCATCTGGATGGCGGGTATCTGGCGGAAGTCGAGACCGATACGCAGAGCTTCTGACGAGCCGGTGCTCAGGATTCGATGCCTTCCTCGGACGCTACCTGATCGGCGATTCTCTCTGCGCTGCGCCGCATCTCAGTCTCTAACGAACGGCTAATCGACGCAACACGCGCGACGACCTCCGAGATCGGTTCGCCGGGATCCGCCGGGATCGTTCCTGTCTCGCTCAATAGGTGGTGCATGAATTCCTGCTCGAGGATTCCGCGAACCTTGCGAATCAGCTTCTTGTCTTCACCCCGATTGCGGCGCGCAAGCATTTTGCGGATCTCGGTCATGCGCACCGGTAACCGAGCTGCGTCCTGCACCAGTTTCTGTCGTTCAATTGCTCGCTCGGTGGCGGCGCTCCAACCTTCGATCAGCCCGTATGCGCTCTCCCCAGCCTTGATGCGCTGATCTGCCGCCAACACGACCTGGGCAACGTCCGCGGGATCCGGTGGTTCGTTCGTGAGCAGCGGCATTCGGGCCTGTGTTTCGAACCATCGAGCAGCGCTCGCCAGGCGGAGATAGTACATGCCGAGCACGAGATCGCTTTCCGGGGTCGATGCCGTCAACTCGTCAATCGACTGCATCAGCTGCATTAGCGGGTACTCTTCAATTCGCTGAAACAATACGTGCGCGTCGACTGAGACCAGCTGCAGCTCGTCTGACGGGATCCGGGGCGTTTCCCCGGTCGTCAGCTGGTGGAAGAAGTGATTATTGAGCAGGCTGTTTGGTCCGAGAAAGAGCCCGGGCTGATAATCCAGCTGGTTGTTGCCGTTAATCTCGATCCGAAGTTGCACTTCCTGAAGTGCAAGGCTTCCGGGAAGTTCGATCAGCTCGCGAATCGAGTCCGGGCTGACTTGCGTGCGCCGCAGACGATCAACGGCGAATTTAGCGTCGACCGCGCGAACGGAGTAGGCGCCGTGCGCTTCCGGGTGGATAACGAGGAAATCGGGATTCGGAAGTTTGTTTCGTCCGGCCTGAATGGCGATTCGCGGATTGTTATCCAGTCGAACGACCGTCGCTCGCGCGTGATCATATGTTGATTCGGGAAACAGTCTTGCGCCGTTGGAGAGATATTCCCAGCAATGCTCCGACCAGATGTCACCGAAGATCCGGCTTGCGCCGCCACGATCACTCCATCCCATCAACTGTCGGTCAAGGACGGCTGAAACCAGCGTCCCGCCAGGTAGCCGGGATGATCGAATGTTTCCGGGAAGCTTGCGGAGTTCGCGTGAGACTCTGTTCGGGTTCATACAAGTACTTTCGGAGAAAAGGATGAATGCAGAGCGCTACGTATCACCGCTCGATGCACTTAACGTTTCGCGGCGTTCTTCCAGTGTACGCAAGACTCTCCGGCGTCTCAGTCGGGTGAGGGCAAGTTCGCGTCTCAGTTTGCTCTCCTCGTGCCGTAGATGACGGCGGAGGTCGCGATCGCTGAGGCGCAGGAGCCGGCCGAGTGCGCTTTCCTTGAGCTGGGATAGTTCCCGGCGAA
>SKTL01000487.1 GCA_007122555.1 Thermomicrobiaceae bacterium
AACCCCCTCGTCTCCGTGAATATCAACCGGCTTCCCGTCCACGATTCCGCGCACGCCAGTCACTCTATCGCCGTCCAGGATTAAACGATCGACCTGGACACCGCACCGAATCGTCAGTCCCGGGCGCTCGCGCGCCGGCTCGAGATAGCCATCATTCGTGGAAACGCGATTGTCATCGACTCGGTTGAGCGGTGTCGCGCAGATTCCTGTCGATTCTGGAGCGTTGAGATCATCGTGCCACGGGTGCCCGCGATCCAGACCCGCCTCCAGAAGCGCGAGATCAACGCAGCCCCACTGCGATATCGGCGGTCTGGCGATCTTGATCGGTCCACGATTCCCGTGATACGGCGCATCGCCGTAATCGAGGTCGTTCTCGAGCCGATTCATCGCCGGAAGAAGTTCCTCCCCTGACCATCCACTGCATCCCTGCTCCGCCCAGAGGTCGAAATCTTCAAGCATCGCCCGGTGAGCAACCTGCCAGTTGATTGATGAACTGCCGCCGGCGCCACGACCACGATCATAGACGCGCGGGGCCTGATGTGCGGTACGACGCGCCACCAGCGCCGGCCAGGTTAACTGCGGAAACCGTGACGGATCCATGATCCCGAGCGGATTGGCGCTCCGCATCTCCGGCGGGGACTCATCTGCGCGCAAATCAGGACCGGATTCGAGAAGCAGCACGCGGACGTTCGGATCCTCACTCAATCTGGAGGCGAGAATCGCGCCAGTCGAACCCGCTCCAACGATGATGACGTCGTACTGATCATGAGCATTCATAACGATTGACTCCGAACACGCTTGTTCTAAACGGCGCAAGTCACGCATTTATAGCAGAAACAATGATTGCTATGTCCCGTCGATCAGGATGGAAACGCGCTGTCAGCTTCAGTCGGACGCTTGGTGGTACCGCGCCGGACTCCTGACTCTTGCTCGGGCGAGGCGCCATCCATGATAGTATCCACACTCGCTCCGGTTACTCGGCGCGCGCTCGCACCCACCGGCGTCTCGTGGATGAAACGGCATGACGGTCGCATGACTGATGATCGCCAGACCCCTATGACTGTTAGCAGTCCCGAAGGAAACACCGAGACCCTCATCGGTCAGGGATCAGACGCCTTTGTCACGATCTCATCCGGCGGAGCGACGGTTCGCAAGCGTTACGCGCCGCGGGAGCTTGAGCAACGCATTCGCCTTGCAGACCGGGAAGCGGAAGCCCTGAAAAATGCACAGAGCCTTCTCACTTCAATCGATGCAGTCGAGACTCCAGACCCTCACCGTGTTGACCGAGAAACCGGCGATCTGATTATGGGATATTCCGACGGAGTGCCGCTGCATCAGGCGATCGCGTGGCCGGAGTTCGGTAATACAGATTCACTGAAATGGCTGGCGCACAACCTTGCCGATGCAATCATCACGCTTTCGGACGCGATACCCGTGAACCAACTCGATTTCAGCGCCCGAAACACGTTGATTGCGCGCGATCCGCTGTCTATTGTATTGATCGACTTCACCCCGCGTGACTTACCGTCCGGTATTCCGCAATGCACATCCGCCCTCGAGATCTCACTGGCCAGCCTGATCACCAGCGCTGCGACGTTTCAGATCCGCCGGACGACACTTCCGCAAATGGACGAAGCGCGCCGATTACGTGAAGTCGCCCGTCACGTGCTCGGTCGAGCAAGCGACCGGACACACGTAGATCTCAACAGAGTGCGGCTCGTCGCATGGGAATTTTACTGGCGGCAGAGCGGAAACCGGGGCTGGAAACGCTACCTCTGGTTCAACACCGTCGGCGTCGCATTGTTCTGGTTCTTCGTTAGCCGCGTTCTCGACGCGTCATCAAACGCAACCGGTGACCGACATTGATCGAACGCGATGGCTTACGCTGGCCGACATTCCCAGACCCGGTTGCGGTATTGTGTCAGGCTGTAATGTAGACTAAGGCGTCACTGCTTGCGTATCGCCAGAACAGGCCGGAGGCAGATCGGAATGGATCACCTGCACACGATATTGATGGTGCACAATTACTATCAGGAGCGTGGTGGCGAAGACCTGAGTTTCGAGGCTGAACGCCGGGCACTGGAGCACGCAGGGGTTACCGTTCACACCTACATCGATTCAAACTATCGCGTTGACACGATGGGCGGGTTGCGCGCGGGTTTGCGATGCATCTGGTCTCAAGAGGCATACCGGGACATCAAACGCATCATCAGGCAGACGCGTCCGCAACTGATGCACGTTCAGAACTCATTCCCGCTGATTTCGCCATCGATCTATTACGCCGCGAGATCAGAAGGGATCCCGGTTATCCAGAGTATCCGGAACTATCGGCTTCTTTGCCCGAATGCGTTATTCTATCGAGACAACAAGGTTTGCGAAGACTGCATGGGCAGGCGCATATCGTGGCCGGGCGTGTTGCACGCGTGTTATCGCGGAAGTCGAGCGGGAACGGCGACGATTGCCGCAATGCAGACGATTCACGGATCGCTCGGATCCTGGACCCGGAAAGTAGATCACTTCATTTCGCTGTCCGAGTTCGGACGTCGGAAAATGATCGAGGGCGGCCTGCCGTCAGACCGGATCTCTGTCAAACCGAATTTCGTTTATCCGGACCCCGGACCAAGTGACGCCCCCAGGGAGTTCGTTCTGTTTGTCGGCAGGCTGTCCGAGGAAAAGGGTATCGAGACGATGGTGCGAGCCTGGGAACGCATTCATGAGGAGGTTCCGCTCGTTGTCGCCGGGCGCGGACCAAGCGCGAGTATCGTCGAAGATGCCGCACAGCGGCTATCCGGCGTCACCTGGCTGGGCGGCCAGACGATCGAGCGAATCTACGACCTCATGGGACGCGCAACCGCCGTACTTTTCCCATCCGAGTGGTACGAGACGTTCGGCCGGGTGGTAATCGAGGCGTACTCCCGATCGACACCGGTTATCGCGTCAAATCTGGGGGCGATTAGCGAACTCGTCACTCCGGAGGAAACCGGGCTACTGTTCGCACCGCGCAACCCGGAATCGCTGGCGCAAGCGGCCAGACAAATGTGGCGTTATCCAGAGGCAGCGCGCGACATGGGAAGACGCGGCAGAGAACTCTTTGAAGCGCACTACACCGCTGAGCAACATCTTTCCGCGATCAACGAGATCTACGCGCACGTTACGGGAGGCGCGAGGATCAAGCTCACCAGGCCAGCGACATCGCTCAGTGACGAACAACCGTAGATCTCCAAGCATTCGGCGTTTACTCCGGAGACACTGAACAAGATGGCATTCGAGCGGTAAACTAACAGTAGAGGTCGATTACCGGCGCTCCTGGCGGGTCAGTTAACTGCCGGCGCGACCACCTGTTACGATGGATCAAGCCAGTTGGGTATTGCCATGATGGTAGATGAGCGCCAAGGTCGCGCACGTCCCACGAACGGCGAATCCTGGACGTCTGCAACGTCAGGTTACTGCACATCTCCACAGAAACGCGTTGCGGATGCGTACCTCCATGCCGCGATCGATGGCGATCGCACCGAAGCATTGCGAATCATTCGTGACGACGCGTTTGCGGCTGGTCTCTCAGTTGGTCAGATTTACCTCGGGGTGATCCAGGAAGCCCAGTATGAGATCGGCCGGCTCTGGGAGGACGGCCACATAACGATCTCCCAGGAGCACCTTGCCACGGCGATCTCGCAGCTTGCGATTGCGCAGCTCTACGCCATGATGCCGCGGGGGTCAGCGGCCGGACATCGCGTGCTGATCACCTGTGTCCCGGGCGAGACGCACGATATGGGTCCACGCATCCTCGCAGATTTCTTCGAGATGGCCGGGTTTGAAGTTCGATACCTTGGCGCCGACGTTCCAGTTGAAGAAATTATTAACGCAGCCGAGGCGGCCGAGCCCGATCTGATTGCCCTTTCAGCTACCATGTCCTACAACCTTCCGGCGTTTCGGAAAACGGTTGAGTGCTTGCGAACGCGGTTTGGAGATGACGTGCTGATAGCGGCTGGCGGGCAGGCGTTCGCCCTGACGCCCGAGTTGCTGGACGAACTGGCTATCCCCGTGCGCGCGAACGATGCCCGGCAACTCGTTGAACAATCCCGAAGCGTCCTTGGCCTGACGAACGGTGAATAGACATTCGTCTCTGTTAGCAGGTCGCGCAGGTAATAGGTTATCCTGCGGGTAGCGCACATTTCCTGGTCAATAGCCTCGCAAGAAGCGGGAGCGCGATCGTTGAGCAACGACAAGCACAATGAACTGATTGACGACGTCGGCATCTCACCCATCGCGACCAATGCTGCAATCGAAACGTTTGAACAGTTTCTCGGACATATTCCGGAAACAACGATCGCTCTAGACCAGGCGGGAACCATCACCTGGTTCAACAGCCAGGCAGCACGAACACTTGATATCCAGATCCAGATGCCAGTGGAATCGCTGGTCGATTCCGGGAGCATACAGAAGCTGCATCGGAGTCTGGAGAAGGTTCGGTCCGGCGAAGATGTGATTACCGAGCTCGTGTTCGTGTTTGAAAACCGGCCCGTCCTGTTTTCAATTCACATATTCCTGTACGAGCGCCACCTCATTCTCATGGCCCGGCAATCAGCGGAAGATGCCGATCGGTTCCTCGAAATGTCATCAATGCTCTCCCAGTTCGCCACACTGTATCGCGAGAGCAGCCAGCAGCGAAACGAGCTCGAGCAGCAAGGGGAGATGCTCACCCGGCTTTCGCGGGAACTGAATGGCGAGCGGCGGCGGCTACTTTCGCTGATAGATCAGCTGCCAGAAGGTGTTGTTCTGGTTAACGATTCCTCGGGAACAATCGTCTTGTCGAACCTGCGCGTGCAGGAGCTATGGAATCTCGAGACGGCGCCGGTCGACGTCGGCGAGATTCCTCTGTACAACCTCGAAGGCGAGAGAGTAAAGCAGCGAGATCTCCCACTCATCAACGCGATTCGCACAAGAGACGATGACGGACCGTACGAGTATCTGATCTACCCTTCTGGTGAAGAAACGGCGATCAATGTCCAGGTTCTTGCGAGCCCGGTTCTCGATGACGAGAACAACGTAATCGGCTCGACAATGTCGATCGTCGATATGTCCGAGCAAAAGCGCATGCGGGATGAACTCGCGATTCAGGCGGTTCAGGATCCGCTGACCGGACTTGGGAACCGCCGGAAGCTGTTCCGCGACGTTACCCAGGCGCTCGCGGCGAGTCGGGACAACGATGTTTTCGTATCGGTGCTCTATGTTGACCTCGATGGGTTCAAAGCGATCAATGACCACCTGGGACACGACGTCGGAGATGAAGCCCTGAAGGAGGTTGCGGCGCGTCTTCGTCGCGCCGTACGCGACAATGACACGGTCGCCCGAATCGGCGGTGATGAGTTCGCCGTGTTGTTGCCTGCGATATCCGGCAAAGAGGACGTTGAGGTCATCGTCCGGAGGATTCTTGACGTGCTCTCGAACGCAATGGATGTCGGAAACCAGCGTGTACGGCTTCCCGGAAGCGTCGGGATTTGCATCGTTCCTGCGGGAACAGAAGTCTCCGCAGAGGAAATGGTCCGGCGATCGGATATGGCGATGTACCAGGCCAAGGCGACTGGGTCGGCCCGCTGGAGCTATTACGACGAGTTTTCCGGAGATGCGCGCCAAACACCCCTGAGCCTGACCGATGAAATCCACCACGCGCTTGACACCGAACAGTTCGAGATGCTCTACCAACCGGTAATCGACCTGAGGTCAGGACGGGTGCGTGAAGTCGAGATCGCCATGTTCTGGCGTCATCATCGTGATGGATTGCTGGACGACAACGAGATCCGGAGCCGATCCTGGCGCGCCGGTCTGCTGCATGCGATCGCGGAGCGCGCGGCCGAACTCGCCGAACATGATCGCCCCCTCATGCTTGAAGCGATCGGACAACGTCCACAGATCGTGATGTCACGCCATTACTGGATTGAATACCTGCGCGAGGAACTGGTGATCGACCAGATTGTTGAGATCGGGCAGGACGTGCGCAACACGCCGATCCACGTCCGCATGGAGCTGTCCGGCAGGCTGATGCGCGGAGACGATGCGCTGCTGAAGAACCTGCTCCGGATTCACGAGTCGGGAATTGGGTTTTCGATCGCCCACGCTGGCGACTACGATGGCGATCTCGCCCTGCTCCGCCACCTCCCGGTTGAGGCGATCGTTGCATCATCGGACCTCGTCAGGTCGGCGCCCGACGATCCCCGGTCAACCCGCCTGCTCAGATCCATTCTGGCGACTGCTCGTGAGTTCGAGATTCCAACCAAGGCTGCGGGAATCGATTCGGCGCCTCAGCTTGATTTGATGCGCAAACTCGGTTTCGATCTTGGATCAGGGGCGTTCTTCTCCCAACCGCTCACGGCGACCGAACTCCTGGAACTAAGTATCGACCACGTCTATCAGATCTACAGTGACAACTAGACGCATTCCGGTGTAACTGTCACGAAAACGCAATGCATATGCACGTAATGAACCACTCCGTGTAACGCCTCTGCACGTATGCTCTGAATCGGGATCACAGTGATTGCCTGAAAGGAGCACGACATGGTCAAGGTCAGCTACAAGCGCGCCGAACAACTGCTTCATCAGTCTGAATTTCAACCACGCGAACTCGCCCATCTGCTGGGAACCACACAGCAGTTCCTGTTCAACGAAGTCTGGAGAGGGAATCTCGAAGCGGTGAAGTTTGGTAATGACATCGTGAAATTCGAACGATCCGCAATACTGGAGTGGCTGCGGAGGAGGGAACAGCAATGACGAGGCGTGCTGACCCCTGTTCCGAATCACCTGGTTGTCTCGAATTCTTCAAGGGAGTGAACTATGTCGATTAAGGGATCGGTTATTCTTGTCACCGGCGCTGCGAACGGCATAGGGCTGGCGACCGCGAAACGATTCGCCGCCGGCGGCGCCCGAGTTGTCATGAGCGATATTGACCGGGAACGCGGAGAAGCGGAAGTTCAAGAACTGAGGGAACAGAGCTATGACGCCAGGTTCGCCTATTGCGACGTCGGCGATCCTGATTCAATAGATCAGCTCTTCGCACACCTGGACTCGGAGCTCGGGCGTCTGGACTTCGCGTTCAACAACGCCGGCATCGAGGGGAATCTGGTCCCGATCGACACCTCCGATCCCTCCGACTGGGACCGAATCATTGCAATCAATCTATCAAGCATCTACCACTGCATGCGCCACGAAATCCCGATGCTGCGCCAGGCCGGCGGCGGCGCAATAATCAACTGTTCGTCGATCGCAGGTCTGGTCGGCACACAGGGTGGCGGAATGTACTGCGCAACAAAGCACGGGGTTATCGGGATTACCCGCGCGACGGCGCTCGATGTCGCGCGCGATAAGATTCGCGTCAACGCGATCTGCCCGGGCGCCATTGATACGCTCATGGTCCAGCGCGCAGTTGGAGCCAACCCGGACTTGCGCTCCGTTATCGAAGAAATGCAACCGATCGGCCGGATGGGCACAGCCGAAGAAATCGCTTCCGCCGTGTACTGGCTCTGCCAGCCGGACGCGGCGCTCGTGACCGGGATCGCGCTGCCGCTCGACGGTGGCTGGACGGCGCGTTAGTCGTCAGGCTGCTGCACCGAAACGAGTAGCAACGGAATTGCCAGCGAATCAACCAGTCGCTCCGCCAGACTTCCATACGTCCAGCGTTCGACCCCGGATCGCTTCCTGGTCGCAATCGCGACCAGGTTTGGCGATTCACGCCGTACATATTCAATGAGCTGGACACGTGGACTACCGGACAACACGACACGGTTGAGTGGGACCTGGATCCGCCGGCAAGCTCGGCTGACCTTATCCAGATACCCCTCTGTCGCCGCACGGGCTGTTTCTTCCCAACTGGCGTATTCCCGGCCGTGCTGAGCCGGATCGTCGAGGTACGTCTCAGCGACACGAACCAGATCAAGATCGAGACTGAACGCTTCAGCAAGCCCCGCCGCATAACAGATTGCCGATTCGGCCTGAGCCGACCCATCGAGAAACACCGCGACTCGCTCGCGCAGTTTTCGCTCGACGTAATCGTCATCAGACAATTGCGATGGGACAAGCAACACCGGGCGGGATGAGGCCCGGATCACCGCGCGAGCCGTTGAACCAAGAAACAACCGGCGAATCCCGCTCGAGCCGAGCGTGGACATCACGACCCATGCGCCACTCGTCGACGATGACTCCCGAGTGATTTCCACGGCTGGATCGCCCACACGACCGATGATCTCCACGTCCAGACCTGCGTGTGTCATTTCAGTTATTGCCTGACGAATCGATGCCGGGGAGCGGATCACCGCTCGCGGCTCGGCGTCTTCCGACCATTCGATATTGTCGACAGCCAGCGACCGCAACTGCTTGATCGATTGAAAGACGTGAACGACACGAACGACGATACCGAGCTGACTCGCAATATCACGGACCGCCGGAACCGCTCGATCCGCAGCACGAGAGCCATCCAGCGGGAGAATCAACAGCTCAGGAATCTCAGATACGATACCGTTCGCCTCGTCAACCAACAGATCCTCCGCCATATCAACGACCTAGAGACCTACACAAGAGTGATTTACCGCCATGTATGCGGTCTAGCGCAGACGCGCTTGTCTGTTTGATTGTAGCAGTGACTCGTCATCTGGACGGCGAACCGGCGAACGCCACCGGAGTAATCGTCGCACCATGAACATGATCTGCGTGCAAACGATTCAGTTCGCTTACAATAGGATCAGTTACACGAGCGTTCGGCGCCCGAGACGCCCTGCGGGGATACTGACCAGATTCCATCCGGGTACCCGGATCTTTCGATTGAGTTAGGGGAGATAATGCGAAAGCAACTGGTGCTCGTGGCTGACGACGATGCTCCAATTCTTCGGCTGGTCCGCACCAAACTCCAGGCGGACGGCTATGGCGTGATCACCGCGATGAATGGACAGGAAGCCGTTGAACTCTTTGAACGAGAACGGCCGGATATCGTGGTGCTCGACCTGATGATGCCGGTGATGGACGGGTACGACGCGATGCAGCAGATTCGTCAGTCAGCCGACGTTCCTGTCGTGATTCTGACTGCCCGTTCGGCAGCTCCGGAGAAGATCCGGGGACTGGATCTTGGCGCCGATGATTATGTCACCAAGCCGTTCAATCCCGACGAGTTGTCCGCGCGTATCTCGGCCGTACTTCGGCGCGTCTCCGGAAGCCAGCCGACTGCCGACCAGCTTCTCGACTACGGCTACCTCTCGATTGATCTTGGTCGCCGCCGGATTCTGGCGAACGGCGCCGAGGTCGAACTGAGCCGAACCGAATGGGAGCTTCTCTATCAACTCGCCAGCAACGCCGGGCGTGTCATGCTGCATACCGAACTGTTGTCGCGTATCTGGGGCCCAGAATTCCGGGATGAGACATACTACCTGCGAACGTGGGTGAGCCGGCTGCGGGCGAAGCTCGAGGAAGACCGGGACAATCCCAAGCTCATCCGGACCTTCCCCGGCATGGGGTACCGCCTGGAACCGCCGAACGGGGAATAGGGAATGCCGTATACAACTGCCGAGCCGCTTCTGCGGAATATCACGGTCCTGACCGGCGTCGGGGTCCGACCGCTTCGAGATCTTCCCCACGAAGTCCAGAACGTCGCGCTGGAAACTGTGCTCGGTGTGCGCTCCAGCAGTGTGGTGTTTCATGTCGCGAACTGGCAGTACATCGGTTCCCGTTACGCCGACCAACCAGCAGCGATGCTCGTCGCTGGTCCGTACGCCTTGGAGAATGGCGATTCAAGCGATCAATCAGTTCCGGTGATCGACGAAGCCACAGAACGACGTCTGGCCCAGGCTATAGACAACGCCGTCTGGGGTCTATCGATCATTGATCTGGAAAAGAAAGAACGGCTGGAGGTTTCCGGGCAATTCGAGTTGATGAGCAGCGCAATCACCGCCATTACCGGCGAGCTTTCGCTTGAGAATGTGCTGAATCGTATTGTGGAACTTGCCAGATCGGTGTCCGGGGCAAGATACGCGGCGCTTGGTGTTCCGGGCGCAAACGGCGAGCTCCAGTCGTTTATCACCGCCGGAATTGGCTCCGCCGAGCACGCCGCAATTGGCGAGCTCCCCAGGGGACGGGGTCTCCTTGGGACATTGATCCGCGAACAGCGATCCATGCGATTGCGGGATATCTCCGAGCATCCGGCTTCGGTTGGCTTTCCCCCGAATCATCCACCGATGCATAGCTTTCTCGGCGTTCCAATCAGCGCTCGCGGTCAGGTTCTCGGGAATCTGTATCTGACGGAAAAACGCTTCGCCGACGAATTTACCGCCGAAGATGAGCGCCTGGTCGAGTTGATCGCCCGTCACGCGGCAGTCGCTATCGAGAATGCGCATCTTTACGCCAATCTGGAAAGTCAGCAGGAACGGCTGCGCTTTATCATCGATCAGCTACCCGAAGCCGTCATCCTGGTCGAATCAGATCCAGAACGGGTCACCATGGCGAACCGCCAGGCGTCATTACTGCTCGGCTGGGATCTGTCGCAAGAGACGCCGCTTGAGGACTTTCTGCGACGGAATCCTCGTTATTCTCCCGACGGAGAGCGAATTCCGACGATTGA
>SKTL01000177.1 GCA_007122555.1 Thermomicrobiaceae bacterium
AGTTGAAGCCGCGACGAACGAGGCGAATGCTGACGAGTTCAACACCGGATTGCTGATTCTCGGCGCGGTGATCATCAGCATCATCGCCGCGACAATCATGTTGCTGCGCCAGAGCAAACCGGGAATGCCTGAGGATTACGGCAACGGCGACGCTGAAGAAGATGATTCGGCCAGCGACCGCTAATCAGGCGCACGACGACATCACGAAGGCGAAACGAACACCATGCACCAGTTCGCGATTCTCATCATGCTGGCTGCGGCAGCTGATGGCATTGAACCCGCCGGACAGAATGACGGACTGGATCTCCTGGTGCTCTTCGGCAGTATCGGGCTCTTTCTGGCGATCGTGATCACAATCACGATCTTGCGGCGGTGGAGATAGTTCGAGCGGAAACAGAACTCGGGCGCCCCGCGGGACGCCCGAATCAATACAAAACAACGTTTCGCGACTAGTGCTGATCCGCCTGATCCGGGTTGTTGGCCGCGTGTTCTTTCTCGGTCTTCTGCGCCAGGAACCAGGCCACCGCGCTGACAACGATAAACAGGATCGTCCCGAAGGCGAGCGCGAGCGGATAGATTGCATCCATGATCAGCGCAATCGCAAGAAACAGCACCACCGAGATGGCGATCGCAATCGCCGGAATCACCACCGCCGGTACCCAGATGTCTTTCCGCATGCCCGCAACTCCTTCACGTTTTCATCGTCTGTTGTGCGTTCGATACTCATCAGCCCGTTACGCCACACGATTATGACTGATGCGGGGGCGATTGGGCAACGTGCCGCCGACCTTCCGGGCGGTATTGACCAGGATCCAACCGGCGTTCTAGACTGCCAGCGACGGAGAGATCGAGAATCCTGATCCGCCGCAACCCCGGCCATTTGCGATGTGATTGGAAGACTGCACGTCTCATGCGCGCTTCAGATTAATCCCCGGCCAGATGACAACCATGTTTCACGAACTGCTTCGCGAACGGTTGCGTCCGTTACGGGTGAACGTCCGTGGCCAGAAAAAGGGATCGATGCATGAGGCAGCTCCCGTCGTTCAAGCTCGAACGTGACAATCTGATTCTGTTCTACGCCCAGCTGTTGATGCATCTGGGAATCGGCCTGCAGATCATTCTGTGGCCGCTCTACATCGCCTCACTCGGGGCGACGGCGGTTCAGATCGGTGTCGTCATCGGCGGCGCGGCGATCCTGCGGACGGTGCTCGTCATCCCGGCGGGTGCGCTAAGCGATCGGCTCTCCACGCGCACGCTGATCCTTGCGACGACGTCGATGATGGTCCCGGGCGGAGCGATCATCGCCGTCGCCCAGACCTGGTGGCAGGCGCTGATCGGTGCGCTGCTGCTGGAAATCGCCGGGGTCGGCATTCCGGCAATCTCGAGCCACATCGCCGCCGCCGCGACACCGTCTCAGCGCACCCACGCGTTCTCGATGATCTTTTCCGTGGCCGCGGGCGCCGGTGTTCTGGTCGGGCCGCCAATCGGCGGAATCGTGGCCGAACTTACAACGCTGCGCACCGTGTTCGTCATCGTCGTGATCCTGTACGTTGCGTGTCTTGGCCTTTCGTTCTTCCTCAAAGAGATCGCCCCCGGTCAGACAGGTGCGGAGGATTCAGCAGGTGAACCGGAACCGGTCAACGGGGACTATCGTCAAGTCATCCGCAATCCGGCGATCGTCAGTATTGCGACGCTGCACGCGCTGGTTCCGCTGACGTTGAGCACCGGAACGATCCTGCTGCCGCTCTTTCTGGAGGAAGTGCGCGGCGTCAGCCTCAGCCAGATCGGGATCCTGGGGGCGATCAGCGCGGCGGGCGGGATACTGCTCGGGCTGGTCGCCGGCCGTTCGAGACATCTGGCGAAGCCGTTCACCGGCATGATCGCCACGGTGCTGTTGACCGGAGCGGGGTTGTTGCTGCTGCGGGTGTCTGACGCGCTGGTGATCATCGGCGTCGCGTTCTTCCTGCGCGGAACGTACAACGTTGTCTGGGCGATGCTCGGGTCGGCCCTGAGCGATGTGGCCCCTGAGCGTAACCGCGGGAGAGCTTACGGTCTGGCGGAGTTCGGGGCCGGAGTTGGCGATACAACCGCGCCGCTGCTCGCCGGTTGGCTCTACGCCACCCGAGAGATGTTGCCGCTGGAAGTAGCGATCATCGCCTGTCTCCCGTTGATCGGAGTGATGCTGCTGTCCTCATCGCTGGCGCGGCGGTCCGTCGTTCGTATGAGTCCAGGGAGCTCCTGACCATGACACAGAATCTCGAACCGCCGAACTTCCGCACGCGGGAGACGTTCAGATCAGGCCACGGAGATGTCGCCTTCTGGCGGCCATATGTGGACATAACGCTCGCACAGGCTGGGCTGTCCGGAGGTGATAGCGCGCCACTGTCCGGATTCAACTCGACGTATCCGACGTTCATCTGTGGGGATGTGGTCCTGAAGTTCTTCGGGCATCTGGAGCACTGGAGCGACAGCTACCGGTTCGAGCGAGCCGCGCTCGACCTGGTGTCAACTGATCCGGAGATCGCCGCACCGGAACTGCTTGATAGCGGCTTTCTGTTCGATGATCGGGAGTCCGGCTGGGCCTGGTTGATCACGAAACGGGTTCCCGGTCAGGCAATCTGGCGCGTAGATCCTGACCCGAACGAGCGGGAAGTGATCGCAGCCGACCTCGGCCAGCAGATCCAGCGGATTCACGCACTGACCTCTGACGATGTCGCGACACACGCTGACTGGGCGACGGTCGATGTGACTGCGGGCGCACGAGATAGCTCGCTG